>NZ_BAAGYK010000005.1:0-128276 GCF_054779355.1 Azotobacter armeniacus | reverse complement strand
ATCGTCGAACAGCTCGCCACCTGTGCCTGCCATCTCTTGCCTCCGGTCCAAACCCCGCGCCTATTCTCGCAGAGCGCAGGCCCGGTGGGTTTTTTCACAAGCTCCCAGTCCTTCAGCGCAAGCCATTCCTTGGCGATTGTCTCGAAGGTGTTGGCTTGCTCCAGCCCGGATTTGATGCGGTCAAGTCGCTTCTGTTGCGCAGGGTGGATACCTTGTTTGATCAGCTTGCGGGCGTTCTCGGCTTCTTCACGCGCCTCTTTGAGTGAGAGGTTGTGAAAAAATCGAACAGTGCCGTGAGAGCCTCTCCAATCCCCTTCAAAAAGGCGTGCCATGTGAAAAGCGGGAGAGTTTATGAGCCAAATGGTCTTACTTTTCACGTAGCGCAACGTTTTAGCGGCTGTTTTGAAGGGGGGCGCAGCAGCCGCTTGAATTTTTCACAACCTCTGAGAGGTCGGGATAGCTGCCCATGGCATAGCGGTTCTCCTTGCCCCCGATTCGATACTTCCAGCGCCAGAGCTTTGACCCTCCGGGCATGAGTTCGAGGTAGAGGCCACCGCCGGCTGCGATCTTGTAGGGCTTTTCGGCTGGTTTCGCGCTGCGCAGTGCGGCATCACTAACGGCTCGCTTGGGTGCACGCTTTTCCCGCGTTTCTTCAGCCTCAGCGGGATATTGAGGGGTAGTTGGGGCATGAAATCTCCCGTTTCGAAATGCGCCGTATTGTATGCCCCCTAATGTGCCCCCTGTGCTTGCGAATGTCGATGGACTATCGCGAACACAGGCGAACAAACAAACCGTTATTTATCAATGAGATACTGGCATTGCCAGACATCTAAGAACATTGACGAATAGCGGTTTGTGTTAGACGTTGAATCGAAAATGCATCACGTCGCCGTCCTTGACGATGTAGTCCTTGCCTTCCAGGCGCCACTTGCCAGCTTCCTTAGCGCCAGCTTCACCCTTGTATTGGATGAAGTCGTCATAGACGATGACTTCAGCGCGGATGAAGCCCTTCTCGAAGTCGGTGTGGATCACCCCGGCGGCCTGCGGGGCGGTGGCGCCGATCTTGACGGTCCAGGCGCGCACTTCCTTCACGCCAGCAGTGAAGTAGGTCTGCAGGTTGAGCAACTGGTAGCCGGCGCGAATCACCCGGTTGAGGCCGGGCTCCTCAAGGCCGAGGGATTCAAGGAACATGTCCTTCTCCTCGTCGTCTTCCAGCTCGGCGATTTCCGCCTCGATCTTGTTGCACACCGGCACCACGATGGCGCCTTCCTCCTCGGCGATGGTCTTGACCATATCGAGGTGCGAGTTGTTCTCGAAGCCGTCCTCGGCAACGTTGGCGATGTACATCACCGGCTTGCTGGTGAGCAGGTGGAAGCCGCAGATCACGCGTTTGTCCTCGTCGCCCATGTTCTTCATCAGTGAGCGGGCCGGCTTGCCTGCGCTGAAGTGGGGGATCAACTGCTCCAGCAAGGCCTTCTGCGCGAGGGCTTCCTTGTCGCCACCCTTGGCGTTGCGCGCGACTTTCTGCAGTTGTTTCTCGCAGCTGTCGAGATCGGCGAAGATCAGTTCGAGGTCGATGATCTCGATATCGCGCTTGGGATCGACGCTGTTGGAGACATGGATGACGTTGTCGTCCTCGAAGCAGCGCACCACATGGGCGATCGCATCCGTCTCGCGGATGTTGGCGAGGAACTTATTGCCCAGGCCCTCGCCCTTGGATGCGCCCGCCACCAGGCCGGCTATGTCGACGAATTCCATGGTGGTCGGCAGCACGCGCTCGGGCTTGACGATGGCGGCGAGGGCGTCCAAGCGTGGGTCGGGCATCGGCACTATGCCGTTGTTCGGCTCGATGGTGCAGAACGGGAAGTTCTCGGCGGCGATGCCGGATTTGGTGAGGGCGTTGAACAGGGTGGACTTGCCGACGTTGGGCAGGCCGACGATGCCGCAGTTGAATCCCATGGTGTGTCCCTCGCAGAGCTGAAGTCGGTGGAAAAGGGTGGGCTCAGGCTTTCCTGCTATGCAGCTGCTGCATGGCGAGGGTCCAGTGGCCGTCGAGCATGTCCGGCAGCACGTCGAGGGCGAAGTCGATGCTGGCCTCGAGCTTTTCCTGTTCGCTGCGCGGAGCCCGGCTGAGCACGAAGCCGGAGACGAGAGTCTTGTCGCCGGGGTGACCGATGCCGAGCCGCAGGCGATGGAAGGAATTCTGGTTACCGAGCTGGGCGATGATGTCCCTAAGCCCGTTGTGCCCGCCATGGCCGCCACCCTGCTTGAGTCGGGCGGTGCCGGGGGGCATGTCGAGTTCGTCGTGGGCCACCAGGATGGCCGCTGGCGGGATGCGGAAGAAGTTCGCCAGCGCCGCCACGGACTGGCCGCTGCGGTTCATGTAGGTGGTGGGGATGAGCAGACGAATGTCGCGGCCCTGATGGCTGAATTTGCCGACCAGGCCGAAATACTTCTTGTCGGCGCTGAGGCTGACGCCCTTGGCGGACGCCACGCGCTCGACGAAAAGGATCCCTGCGTTGTGCCGGGTCTGCTCGTATTCATGGCCGGGATTTCCCAGACCGACGATCAGTTGCACGGCAGTCATCGCAGGGGCCCTCCTGGACTCCGAGGAATTACTCGGCGCCTTCTTCCTTCACGCGAGAGGCGTGGATGTTGGCCACTGCCAGGTCGTTGCCGTGGGCCAGGGCCACCAGCTCGACGCCGGCCGGAACCTTCAGGTCGGACAGGTGCAGGGTCTGACCGACTTCGACCTGGGCCAGGTCGACCTCGATGAACTCCGGCAGGTCCTTCGGCAGGCAGGACACTTCCACTTCGGAGATGGTGTGGGAGACTTCGCCACCTTGCTGCTTCACGCCGACCGAGGTTTCGGCGTTGATGAAGTGCAGTGGCACGTGGGCGGTCAGCTTGTGGTCGGCGACCACGCGCAGGAAGTCGGCGTGCAGGACGATGGCCTTGGACGGATGGCGCTGCAGGGCCTTGATCAGCACGGTTTCGATGGTGCCGGCGACGCTCAGGGCGATCACGTGGCTGAAGGCGGCCTCGTCTTCGATCAGCTTGGCGAGTTCCTTGGCTTGCAGGCTGATGGACAGCGGAGCCTTGTCGCCACCGTAGATCACGGCGGGAACCAGGCTGGCGTTACGACGCAGGCGGCGGCTCGCACCTTTCCCCAGGTCGGAACGCACTTCGGCATTCAGGGCAAAATCGGTCATTGCGTTTCTCCAGAATGACAGCGCCGCCCGCAACGCTTGCGACCAGCGTCCGGGCGATGGCTGAAGGCCCCGCGCGGGGCGGGGCGGTGGTATCGGCGTCTGCTCCTAGCGGAACATGGCGCTGATGGATTCTTCGTTGCTGATGCGGCGTACCGCTTCGGCCACCACTGGGGCGATGTCCAGCTGGCGGATGCGCGGACAGGCCTGGGCGGCGGCGGACAGCGGAATGGTGTTGGTCACCACCAACTCGTCCATCACCGAGTGCTCGAGGTTCTCGATGGCACGGCCGGATAGCACCGGATGGGTGCAGTAGGCATATACCTTGGCGGCGCCGTGCTCCTTGAGGGCCTTGGCCGCGTGGCACAGGGTGCCGGCGGTGTCGACCATGTCGTCGACCAGGATGCAGGTACGGCCTTCCACATCGCCGATGATGTGCATGACTTCCGACTGATTGGCCTTCGGCCGGCGCTTGTCGATGATGGCCAGATCCACGCCCAGGGACTTGGCGACGGCGCGCGCGCGCACCACACCGCCGATGTCCGGGGAGACGATCATCAGGTTCTCGAAGCGCTGGGCCTGGATGTCGTCGACCAGTACCGGCGAGCCGTAGATGTTGTCCACCGGGATGTCGAAGAAGCCCTGGATCTGGTCGGCATGCAGGTCGACGGTGAGCACGCGATTGACGCCGACCACGTCGAGCATGTCGGCCACCACCTTGGCGCTAATCGCCACGCGGGCGGAGCGTGGACGGCGGTCTTGGCGGGCATAGCCGAAGTAGGGGATTACTGCGGTGATCCGCGAGGCGGAGGAACGGCGGAAGGCGTCGGCCATCACCACCAGCTCCATGAGGTTGTCGTTGGTCGGCGCGCAAGTCGGTTGAATCAGGAAGACATCCTTGCCACGGACATTCTCGTTGATCTCAACGCTGATTTCGCCATCGGAGAACTTGCCTACGGAGGCATCGCCGAGGGGAATATGCAGCTGACGTACGACGCGCCGCGCCAGATCGGGGTTGGCATTCCCCGTGAAGACCATCATCTTGGACACGCGCAGTACCTACCGGCTGAGGGTGGACCTGATGAAATTAAAAAGCTGCTCAAAAAGGCGGCTTAATTGCGGCATTTTTGAACAGCTTCCTGATATATGGCAGGGGCGGCTGGATTCGAACCAACGCATGGCAGGATCAAAACCTGCTGCCTTACCGCTTGGCGACGCCCCTGTAGCGTTACATCCTTGATGTGCCTGGTTGGTGCGTGCAAACCCTGGGGGGAGATGGCAGGGGCGGCTGGATTCGAACCAACGCATGGCAGGATCAAAACCTGCTGCCTTACCGCTTGGCGACGCCCCTGTAGCACACAACTACCGAATGCTAGGCATTCACTCCCTGCGCCAGCGCTTTTAGCCTGCGGTGCAACATGGAGATGTTGCGACCCTGGGCGACGAAACCCGGCATGGTCACTGGAAGTTGGCGGGCGACTTTATCAGCATCGTCCCAGTTTGGGAAGCTCCCAAATACGCAAGCTCCAGTGCCGGTCATTCTGGCAGGAACGAATTTGTTCAACCAGCTCAAAGCGTTACGTACTTCCGGATAACGCTTCTCGACGACCGGCTGACAGTCGTTACGACCGCCTCCGGCAAGGAGGCTGCGAACTGTAATGGCCGATGTATTCCGTGTCAACTCCGGGTCGGAAAAAATTTCTGCTGTGCTGACAGTGACTTGCGGTGTCACGACTAGGAACCATGGCTCTTCCAGCTCGACCGGTCGCAGGCGTTCGCCGATGCCCTCGGCGAAGGCTGCACGGCCGCGCACGAAGACCGGCACGTCGGCGCCCAGGGAGAGGCCTAGTTCGGCCAGACGGTCCTCGCTCCAGCCCAGCTGCCAGAGGCGGTTGAGGGCGAGCAGGGTGGTCGCCGCGTTCGAGCTGCCGCCGCCGATACCGCCGCCCATCGGCAGGCGCTTGTCCAGCCAGATGTCGGCACCCAGCCGGCAGCCGCTCTGCCGCTGCAGCTGGTGCGCGGCGCGGACGATCAGGTTGCTGTCGTGGGGGACCCCGGGAATGCCCGTATGCAGGCGGATCGCGCCGTCCTCGCGCAGGGCAAAGCCCAGTTCGTCGCCGTGGTCGAGGAACTGGAACAGGGTCTGTAGCTCATGGTAGCCGTCGGCACGGCGGCCGAGGATATGCAGCATCAGGTTGAGCTTGGCCGGTGCAGGCAGGATCAGTCGGGCGTGCTGCATGGCGTTCAGAGTCCCAGCCGGCGCGGTTGCCAGTCCTTGATCACCAGGGTGATGACCAGGTCCTGGCCGTACAGCTTCAGGCGCTCGGGCAGCCAGAAACCGTTCTGCTCGGCGTAGCGCTGGTATTCGATCTGCCAGCCGTCCTGGCGCAGCCGGGCCAGATGGCTGTCGCCGTCAAGAGTGAGCTGGCTGCGGCTGCCGGGAGCCGGCAGGCCGCGCACCCACCAGAGCAGGTGGGAGACCGGCAGGCGCCAGCCGAGCTGCTGCTCGAGCAGGGCTTCCGGCGATTCGGCCTGGTAGCGTCCCTGGCCGGCGACCTCCAGCTGGATGCCGCCGGGGCGGCCGGTCAGACGCGCCGCGCCGCGGCCGAGCGGGCCGGACAGGCGGATATCGTAGTAATCCTGGCGCTGCAGCCAGAACAGGGTGCCGCTGCCGGATTCGTGGGGTGCCTGGATGCCGACCTTGCCGCTGATCTGCCAGGCGTCAAGGGTGCCGATCTCGCGCTTGTGCGTCTGCCAGCGGTCGGGGTCGCCCTGGCCCTCGAGGGCTTCCCGGGAGGTCAGGCCGGCACAGCCGGTAAGCAGGGTGAGCAGGGCGAGCAGCAGGGTGTGACGAAGAAGCGGAGTGGGCATGGCTCAGAAGGTCTCGGATCCGGTCAGGCGCAGCAGCGTGCTGCGCAGGATGGCACTGTCGGGCTGCTCTTCGAGGGCCCTGGCCCAGACCTTGCGGGCTTCGCGCTGCTTGCCGCGGGCCCAGAGCACCTCGCCCAGGTGGGCGGCGATCTCATGGTCGGAGATGCGTTCGGCGGCCTGGCGCAGCAGGCGCTCGGCCTCGCCCAGTTCGCCCAGGCGGTAATGCACCCAGCCGAGGCTGTCGAGAATCGCCGGGTCGTCCGGGTTCAGCTGGTGGGCCTGCTCGATCAGCGCCTTGGCCTCGGCGTAGCGGGTGGTGCGGTCGGCCAGGGTGTAGCCGAGGGCATTCAGGGCCATGGCGTTGTCCGGTTCGCGCGCGATGATGAAGCGCAGGTCGTGCTCCAACTGGGCCAGGTTGCCGCGCTTCTCGGCCAGCATGGCTCGGGTATAGAGCAGGTTGAGGTCGTCCGGGAACTGCTGCAGGGCGCGGTCGACGACCTGCCAGGCCTCCTCGAGTCGTTCGCGGTTGGTCAGCGCCTCGGCCTCGATCAGGTAGAGCTGCAGGGCGTAGTCCGGCTGGTTGTCACGAGACCGTGCCAGGCGCGCTGAGGCCTCCTCGGGGCGGCCTTGTTCGAAGAGGATCTCGGTCTGGCGCAGCTGCGCCGGCAGGTAGTGGTTGCCGGGGCCGACCAGGGCGTATTCGATCAGTGCGCTCTCCGGGTCATCGCGCTCCTCGTAGACGCGGCCCAGTTGGTAGTGCGCGGCATCCGTGTAGCTGCCGCGCTCGATCAGCTCCTCCAGATAGACCGCCGCCTCGTCCCAGGCCTTGGCTTCCAGACAGACCAGCGCCATGGACAGGCGCAGGTCATCGTCCTCGGGAAACTGCTGGACCAGGGTGGCGAACTCGTTCTTGGCGTCGTCGAGACGACCCTGCTCGAGCAGCAGACGGGCGTAGGTCAGGCGCAGGCGCTTGTCGTCGGGGTGTTGGCGCATGCCCTTCTTCAGCAGGGAGAGCGCTTCGTCGCTGCGCTCCAGGGCCTGCAGCAGACGCACGCGCAGCAGCATCGGAGCGATTTCCTGTGCGCTCGCCGGATGGTCCTCGAGCAGTTCGAGGGCAGCCTCGGGCTGGCTGTCCTGCTGCAGCAGCAGCGCCTTGCCGAACAGCAGCTGGCTGTTCTCCGGCGACCTGGCGAGCAGCCGGTCGAAGCTCTGCAGCAGCCCGGCGCGGGTTTCCGGGTCGCTTTCCACGGCGGCCAGGGCGAGGAAGTCGAAATGGGTATCGCCCTGGGCCTGCAGGACCTTCTCCATGTAGCGCATCGACTCGTCGTAGCGGCCGTTGCGCGCCAGCTGGATGGCGGCGGCGCGCTGCGCGTCGAGGTTGGCCGGGGCGTTGTCCGCCCAGATCAGCACGTTCTCCAGGGCGGTCTGATCGGCGCCGAGGTATTCGGCGATGCGGAAGGCACGTTCGGCGATGCCGGGATCCTGGGTGGCCTGGGCCTGTTCGGCGTAGTTGCTCAGGGCGATGTCGAAACGGTTGCGCTGCCCGGCCAGTTCGCCGACCAGCAGGGTGTACAGGGTCTCTTCGCTGAACGAGCCGACCGGCTGCGGCTGCGGCTGCGGCGGGCTGGCCGGGGCGGGCGACGGTGCGGCCTCTTCTTTCGCGGGCGCTCTGCTGCCCGGCTGGGTGAGGCTTTGACAGCCGCCGAGAAACATCATGACGGCCAGCGAGGCGAAGATTTTATTCATAGGGGAGGGAAAGCGATGGTTGCACCGAAAAAGTGGGAAGCATCATGACACAAGCCGCCGGTCAAGCCCATGGCTACGGCAGCCGGGGGGTGTGAGACAGGTGGGCGGAGGTTGTTCTCCATCTGGCGAAGTAGGACAATCGCGTGCTTCCCCTGTTCGGACCTGCGCACCTGAATGGCATTCATCGCCCTCGGTATCAACCACAAGACCGCCTCGGTGGATGTCCGCGAGCGCGTGGCGTTCACCCCCGCGCAGCTCGCCGAGGCACTGCAGCAGCTCTGCCGGCATACCGATAGCCGCGAGGCGGCGATCCTTTCCACCTGCAACCGCAGCGAACTCTACCTAGAGCAGGATAGTCCGCGGGTCGATGCGGTGCTGCAATGGTTGGCCGACTACCACCGACTGACCCTCGACGAACTGCGTGCCTGCGCCTACGTGCATCGGGACGAGTCCGCAGTGCGCCACATGATGCGCGTCGCCTCGGGGCTCGACTCTCTCGTGCTCGGCGAGCCGCAGATTCTCGGCCAGATGAAGACTGCCTATGCCGTGGCGCGTGAGGCCGGCACCGTCGGCCCGCTGCTCGGCCGGCTGTTCCAGGCCACCTTCAGCACCGCCAAGACCGTGCGCACTGATACCTCCATCGGTGAGAATCCGGTTTCGGTGGCATTCGCCGCAGTCAGTCTAGCCAAGCAGATCTTCAGCGACCTGCAGCGCAGCCAGGCGCTGTTGATCGGCGCCGGCGAAACCATCACCCTGGTCGCCCGCCACCTGCACGAACAGGGGGTCCGGCGCATCGTCGTTGCCAACCGCACCCAGGAGCGCGGCCGGGCCCTGGCCGAACAGGTCGACGGCCAGGCGATCCTGCTCGCCGACATCGGCCAGGAGTTGGCCAACAGCGATATCATCATCAGCTCCACCGCCAGCCAGTTGCCGATCCTCGGCAAGGGCGCGGTAGAGCGGGCGCTGAAGCAGCGCAAGCACAAGCCGATGTTCATGGTCGACATCGCCGTGCCGCGGGACATCGAGCCGGAGGTGGGCGAGTTGGACGACGTCTATCTGTACAGCGTCGACGACCTCCACGAGGTCATCGAGGAAAATCTGAAGAGTCGCCAGGGCGCGGCGCAGGCGGCGGAGGAACTGGTCGCCGCCGGCGCCGACGACTTCATGCTGCGCCTGCGCGAGCTGGCCGCGGTCGACGTGCTCAAGGCCTACCGTCAGCAGGCCGAGCGGCTGCGCGACGAGGAACTGGCCAAGGCCCAGCGTTTACTAGCCAGCGGTGCCGATCCGCTGGAAGTGATCGCTGCTCTGGCGCGCGGGCTGACCAACAAGCTGCTGCATGCTCCCAGCGTGCAGCTGAAGAAACTCTCCGCCGACGGCCGCTTCGATGCGCTGGCCATGGTTCAGGAGCTCTTTGCCCTCGACGAGGGTGAGTCGAAACGATGAAAGCCTCCCTGCTGAACAAACTGGATCTGCTCCACGATCGCTACGAGGAACTTACCGCGCTGCTCGGCGACGCCGAGGTGATCGCCGAACAGGGCCGCTTCCGCGCCTATTCCAGGGAGTACGCCGAGGTCGAGCCGGTGGTCACCGCCTACCGTGAGTTCCGCAAGGTGCAGGGCGACCTGGCGGGCGCCCAGGCACTGCTCAAGGACAGCGACCCGGACCTGCGCGAGATGGCCGCCGATGAGGTGGCCGAGGCCCAGGAGCGGCTGGTCGCCTTGGAAGACCGTCTGCAGCGCATGCTGCTGCCCAAGGACCCCAACGACGGGCGCAACGTGTTCCTGGAAATCCGCGCCGGCACCGGCGGCGACGAGGCGGCGATCTTTGCCGGCGACCTGTTCCGCATGTACTCGCGTTATGCCGAGAAGCAGGGCTGGCGCCTCGAGATCCTTTCGGAGAGTCCCGGCGAGCACGGTGGCTACAAGGAAATCATCACCCGGGGCGAGGGCGACAACGTCTACGGCAAGCTGAAGTTCGAGTCCGGCGCTCACCGCGTGCAGCGCGTGCCGGAAACCGAGTCTCAAGGCCGCATCCACACTTCGGCGTGCACCGTCGCAGTACTGCCGGAGCCGGACGAGCAGGCGGCGATCGAGATCAACCCGGCCGACCTGCGCGTCGACACCTACCGCTCCTCCGGCGCCGGCGGCCAGCACGTCAACAAGACCGACTCGGCGATCCGCATCACCCACCTGCCCACCGGCATCGTCGTCGAATGCCAGGAGGAGCGCTCGCAGCACAAGAACCGCGCCAAGGCCATGGCCTGGCTGGCGGCCAAGCTGCAGGACCGGCAGGACGCCGCCGCGCACAAGGAAATCTCCGAGACGCGCCGCCTGCTGGTCGGCTCAGGCGACCGTTCCGAGCGCATCCGCACCTACAACTTTCCTCAGGGACGGGTCACCGACCACCGCATCAACCTGACCATCTATGCCCTTGACGAGGTCATGGCTGGTGGCGTGGAGGCGGTGATCGAGCCTTTGCTCAGCGAATACCAGGCCGACCAACTGGCCGCCCTGGGGGATTGATGCGTAGGGCGGGTGAAACCCGCCGGCAATGGCAAAGAGCCGAGGCAAGGGGCTGATCCGCAATGGCGGGTTGCACCCGCCCTACGACGCTTATGGGATCGAAACATGCCGACCATCGAGAACCTGCTGAGCAGCGCCGACCTGCCCGACTCACCGAGTCCGCGGCTGGATGCCGAGTGGCTGCTCGCCGCGGCCCTGGGCAAGCCGGCCAGCTACCTGCGTACCTGGCCCGAGCGCGCGGTGCCGGCGGAGGTGGCCGTACGTTTCGCCGCCGACCTGGCGCGCCGCCGGGCTGGCGAGCCGGTGGCCTACATCCTCGGCCGGCAGGGCTTCTGGAGTCTCGATCTGGAAGTGGCGCCGGCGACCCTGATTCCCCGTCCGGATACCGAGCTGCTGGTGGAAACCGCCTTGGCGCTGCTGCCGGCAAGCCCGGCCAAGGTACTCGACCTGGGGACTGGCAGCGGCGCCATCGCCCTGGCGCTGGCCGCGGAGCGGCCGGCCTGGCAGCTGACCGGCGTCGACCGGGTCAGTGAGGCGGTCGCATTGGCCGAGCGCAACCGCCTGCGGCTGGGGCTGGGCAACGTGGCCTTTCTGTGCAGCGACTGGTTTTCCGCACTGGCCGGGCAGCGTTTCGAGCTGATCGCCAGCAACCCCCCGTACATTGCCGCCGGCGATCTGCATCTGGCCCTGGGCGATGTGCGCTTCGAGCCGGCCAGCGCGCTGGTGGCCGGAGCCGACGGGCTGGACGACATCCGCCGGATCATCGCCGCGGCTCCCGACCATCTCGCCGCCGGCGGCTGGCTGCTGCTGGAGCACGGCTTCGAGCAGGCCGGCGCGGTGCGCGTGCTGCTGGCCCGCGGCTTCGCCGAGGTGCACAGCCGCCGCGACCTTGGCGGCCATGAGCGCATCAGTCTGGGACGGCTGCCCGCGTGAGTTCGGGGCGAGGGCTGTCACCCTGCTGCACGGCTCTTGTAGGGTGGGAAACGGCCGCAGGTCTTTCCCGCCAGTGGCGTGGCAGGGTGGAAAATCGCTGCGTGAGTTTTCCACCCTGCGATTGCCGACGCGACCATTCGAATCCATCCCCTTTCTTGCCAGGACATCCCCATGCTCAGTGACCAAGAACTGCTGCGCTACAGCCGCCAGATTCTCCTGCCGCAGATCGACGTGGAGGGCCAGCTGCGCCTCGGGCAGAGCCGCGTGCTGATCGTCGGCCTCGGCGGGCTGGGCTCGCCGGTGGCGCTCTACCTGGCGGCAGCGGGGGTCGGCGAGCTGCATCTGGCGGATTTCGACAGCGTGGACCTGACCAACCTGCAGCGTCAGGTCCTTCACGATACCTCGAGCGTTGGTTTGACCAAGGTGGATTCGGCCTTGGCCCGGCTGGCGGCGCTCAACCCCGAGGTCGCTCTGCGCCCGCTGCGCAGCGCCCTGGATGTCGACTCGCTGGCCGCGGCGGTGGCGGCAGTGGATCTGGTGCTCGACTGCAGCGACAACTTCACCACCCGCGAGGCGGTCAATGCCGCCTGTGTGGCTGCCGGCAGGCCGCTGGTCAGCGGCGCGGCGATCCGCCTCGAAGGCCAGCTTTCGGTGTTCGACCCGCGCTGCGCCGACAGTCCCTGCTACCACTGCCTCTACGGCCACGGCAGCGAGGCCGAGCTGACCTGCAGCGAGGCCGGGGTGGTCGGCCCGCTGGTCGGCCTGGTCGGCAGCCTGCAGGCGCTGGAGGCGCTCAAGCTGCTGGCCGGCTTCGGCGAGCCGCTGGTCGGCCGCCTGCTGCTGGTCGACGCCTTCGCCAGTCGCTTCCGCGAGCTGCGGGTCAGGCGCGATCCGCAGTGCCCGGTGTGCGGAGTGCGGTATGGTCAGTGAGGCGCCGGTCGGCGTCTTCGACTCCGGGGTCGGCGGCCTGTCGGTGCTGGGCGAGATCCGCGCTCGTCTGCCCTGCGAATCCCTGTTCTACGTTGCCGACAGCGGCCATGTGCCCTATGGCGATAAGAGTCCTGAGTACATCCGCGAGCGCTGCCGGACGATCGCCGCCTTCCTCCTCGAACAGGGCGCCAAGGCGCTGGTGCTGGCCTGCAATACCGCCACCGCGGCGGCGGCGGCCGAGCTGCGCGAGTGCTACCCGACGCTGCCGGTGGTCGGCATGGAGCCGGCGGTGAAGCCGGCGGCGGCGGCCACCCGCAGCGGCAGGATCGGTGTGCTGGCGACCACCGGGACGCTGAAGAGCGCCCGGTTCGCCGCACTGCTCGACCGCTTCGCCGGCGACGTGCGGGTGATCACCCAGCCCTGCCCCGGTCTGGTGGAGCTGATCGAGGCCGGCGAGCTGGACGGGCCGCAGACCCGCGAACTGCTGCAGGGCTTCGTCGCGCCCCTGCTGGCCGAGGGCTGCGACACCCTGATCCTCGGCTGTACCCATTACCCCTTTGTCCGACCGCTGTTGAAAGAACTGGTGCCGGGGTCGGTCAGCCTGATCGACACCGGTGCCGCGGTGGCCCGCCAGCTCGAGCGCCTGCTGCAGGCCCGCGGGCTGCTGGCAGCCAGGCCGGCCGAGGTCCGTTTCTGGTCGAGCGGCGATCCCGCTGAGCTGGCGCGGGTGCTGCCGCTGCTGTGGGGCGCGGCCGCGGCGGTCGAGGTGCTGCCCGGCGGCTGAGCTTCTGCCCGTCAGCCGTGGTGGGGCAGGGCCTTGAAGGCAGCCAGGCGCGTTCGTGGCTGTGCGGCAGATCGACGATCGGCGGCGACCTCCAGCCAGCGGGCGCCGTGCGGCGGGCAGGTTGCCGGCCTCGCTGGTGGCAGTTCCTGCGGAACTGGCTGAACACCTGGAAGCAGCCGCCGGAGCAGGCCAGCAGGCTGCCCGGGGCGAACAGCAACTGGTCCAGGTGACGCTGCAGGCCGACGCTCTGGGTGTGCAATGCGGCTTTCGTGGACCCCGTATTCGTCGTTGACATGCACCCGGGCGCTGCCCTGTTCGCGGCACAGGCGGGCGAGCGTGGCGGGCGCCTCATCCCAGCACTCGACCTGGCGGATCAGCAGCAGCACGCCCAGGCGCGCCAGCAGACTGTGCGACAGGTCGGCGCAGGTTGCGCAGTCAGAAGTCGACCTTGCATGGGGTGTCGTTATGCGAGCGCCACTGGCCGGGGCTGAGCAGGTAGAGTGCGAGGGTCGGCCCGCCGGCCAGAGCGGCGCTCAGGGCATGGTTATCATGGGCGTGCAGGTTGCAGCGCAGCCAGATCAGCTGGCGCATGGTGACTCCCGTGCGTTTTCGAGGCGAGGTTCTGCAGGGCCCGCAGCGCGGCGGGCGGATCCTCGGCCAGCAGCAGCCCGGGCAACTGGGCCAGTTGCGCCCGCTGGACGGTCGCCGCCGGACCGGCCAGCAGCAGCGGAACCGTGCCGCCACGGACCATGCGCTCCAGCTGGCGCAGCTGTGCGGCCGTCAGCGGCTGAGTGGCATACAACAGCAGGCCGCGCGGCACGATGCGCGGTAGCGCCAACTCCAGTTCGGCGAGTGGCGGCGGCCCGTCGAGCACTTCTAGCGGGCCGTCGGTCGCGGCGGCGAGCCAGGCGCAGAGCCACAGGCCGGGCTCCATCGGCTGCCCGGCGAGGCCGACCAACAGCAGCGGCGCACCGCCGCTCTGGCGGTTGTGCTGCTGCACGCGGGCACCGAGCCGGGTGCGCAGCCAGGAAAGAAAGAACATCAGCTCTAGCCCGGCGCCGGCCCGTTCGCGCCGCTCCAGCTCGTCGAGCAGCGGCTGGAGCAGGCGCTCGCAGAGCAGAGGCGCGGGGTAGAGCGCCTCGGCCTGGTCGAGCAGGGCGTCAAGATGGCGACTGGCCAGCGCTGCGATGGCTGCGAGCAGCTCTGCCTGCAGTATCTGCCAGGGGCTGTCGGGGGCCGCCTCGGCGGTGGCTGGCGGCTCGCGGTCAAGCAGGGCTCGGACCTGGCCGACCGCCACGCCGCGGTTCAGCCAGGTGAGCACCGCATGGATGCGCGCCACATGGCTATCGTTGTACAGACGGTGTCCCTTGGGTGTGCGGCGCGGCAGGATCAGGCCATAACGGCGCTCCCAGGCACGCAGGGTGACCGGGTTAACCCCGGTCTGCCGGGCGACCTCGCGGATCGGCAGCCAGCCGGGCTCGGGGAGGGGGGCGCGCTCATCGAGCGGCGAGGCGGGCAGTTCTTCGTCATGCATGGTTCAGGTTGCGCAGACCGAGTTCTTCGGGGTGCGGCTGCAGGTAGACCTGCCGGGCCACGTAGGGATGGGGATGGCGGCGAAAATGGTGCTTGAGCAGGGTCAGCGGCACTACCAGCGGCAGTATGCCGAGACGATACTGCTCGATCAGCCGCTGGAGCTCCTTGCGCTCGTCCGGGTTCAGGGCCGGGCGCAGATAGCCGCAGAGATGCTGCAGCACGTTGCCGTGGCTGCCACGGCTGGCGCATTGGCGCAGCGCCGCCATCAGCTGGATGAGGTAGCGCGGGCCGAACTCTTCCGGTGCATGCTGGCCAATCTCGCCAAGCAGCCGGCCGAGCGCCCGATACTGCTGCGGATGGCTGGCCATCAGCAGGTACTTGTGGCGGGCGTGGAAATCGAGGATCGCCTGGCGGCTCAGGCCCCGGCCAAGCAACTGGCGCCAGTCGGCATGGACGAACACCCGGGTAATGAAGTTCTCGCGCAGCACCGGGTCATGCAGGCGGCCGTCCTCCTCCACCGGCAGGTCCGGACGGCGTGCGCAGAAGGCCGCGGCGAACAGGCCGCGAGCGCCACCCGGGACGGTCTGGCCGTCGTCCCGGTAGACCTTGACCCGCTCCAAGCCACAGGAGGGAGTTTTCTGCATGAAGATGAAGCCGTCGAGGTCGCCCAGCTCGCCGGCCGTGCCGACCGCCCGCGGACTGGCCGGATCGCCGACTAGGCGAGTCGGCTGGCGCGGCATGTCGAGACCGATGGCCATTTCCGGACAGAGCGGGACGAGGTCGAAGTGGTTGGCCAGAATGCGGCTGCACAGTGGCGACTCCTTGTGTCCGGCGTTGAAGTGCACTGGCTCGCCGAGCAGGCAGGCGCTGATGGCGATCTTCGGTTTGGCGATGGACATGGGCGACCTCGCAAATATCTGTACATTATTTTCAGTATGTATAAGTATTTATCCAGCTTAGGCATGTTCCTGTACGGAATCAATTTTTTGTACAGCTTTTGGCGATCGATGCCGTGGAGGACTGAAGCATGGAGGCAGCATGGTTGCGCGGCAGGGGAGCAGGCGGAGCTCGGCAGGCATCGGTGACGGCCGCCGTGCGGTGGCCGTCGGGCAGGTATCATGCGGGATGGGCGGGGGTCAGTTCGCGCGGTGTTGCAGCAGCTTGCGGGCGGCTTCCTGGCCGCTCAGCCAGGCGCCTTCGACGCGTCCGGACAGGCACCAGTCGCCACAGGCGTAGAGGCCCAGGCTGGAGTCGGCCAGGGCGCCCCAGCCGTGGGTGCCGACCGGCCGGCCGTAGAGCCAGCGGTGGGCGAGGCTGAACACCGGCTGTGGCACGGTGCAGCCGATCATTTCGGCGAAGGCGCCGTACAGCTGCTCGACGACCAGCTCTTTGGCGAGGTCGAGATTTTGCCGGCTCCAGCGGCTGCTGGCTTGCAGCACCCAAGTGTCCGGCTGGCTGGCGCGACCGGGCTTGCCGTGGTTGCGCGACACCCATTCAAGGGGGCTGTCTTGGATGAAGCAGCCATCGACCGGCGTGTCCAGCGCCTGCTCGAAGGACAGGGCCACCGCCCAGTTCGGCTCCATCGCCACGCTGGCCACGCTGCTGGCCAGCTTGGGTGCGGCCGCCAGCAGCTGCGCCGCCTGGGGTGACGGAGTGGCCACCACCACCTGGCTGAACGGGCCGTAGGCCTTGCCGTCGGTATCCTGCAGCATCCAGTGCTGCTTACCGTGGAAGACCTCGGCGATGCGGCAGGAAAAGTGCACTGGCATGTCGCCGAGCAGGCCGCGTGTCAGCGCGCTCATGCGTGGCGTGCCGATCCAGCGGATCTGCTCGTCCTGGGACGGGCGGAGCATGTCGCTGGCGGAGTCATAACTGGCGGAGTCATAAAGGCTGGGCTGCCATTCGGCGACCCAGCCGTAGCTGCGCCATTGCTGGACTGCCTCGGCGAAGCGGCGGTCGCGGCAGGTGAAGTACTGGGCCCCCAAGTCGAGGGCGCCGACCTCGGTGCGCTTACTGGCCATGCGGCCGCCACTGCCACGGCCCTTGTCGAACAGCAGGACCTCGAGTCCCGCCGCATGCAGTGCCCCCGCCGCGGAGAGCCCCGCGATACCTGTGCCAATAATGGCAATAGGAAAAGTCATGGTTTACCTCGTACTCCTTCAGCAGGTGCGCTGCGGACGAATTCCCCGTTCCGTACCCACGGCGCAGATCACAACGATTGGCGCTCTTTCATCTGTACTCCTAAATCCATAAGTGTGAAAGCGTAAAAGCGTCATAAATTCAAAGTAGGGCCATGCGTGCCTTTGGGCAATGCGAGGAGACGGTAATGCACATTTTGCTGACTGGCGGTACTGGATTGATGGGGCGTTCCCTGTGCCGGCACTGGAGTGCCGAGGGGCACCGGCTGACGGTGTGGAGTCGGTCGCCGGAGCGGGTTCCCGGCCTCTGCGGGAGTTCCGTGCGGGGGATCGGGCGGCTTGAGGAGCTGGACGGCGAGACGCTGGATGCGGTGATCAATCTGGCCGGCGCACCCATCGCCGAGCGGCCCTGGACACGCCGGCGCAAGGCCGTGCTCTGGTCCAGCCGGATCACCCTGACCGAGCAGTTGGTGGGCTGGCTGCAGACGCGCATGCAGCGACCGCGGGTGTTGATCTCCGGTTCGGCGATGGGCTGGTACGGTGATGGCGGCGAGCGCGAGCTGCACGAAGATATGGGTCCGGTCAGCACGGATTTCGCCAGCCAGCTATGCGGCGCCTGGGAGGACTCGGCGCGGCGTGCCGAGGAGCTGGGCATTCGCGTGGTGTTGCTGCGCAGCGGGTTGGTGCTGGCACCCGACGGCGGCTTTCTCCAGCGCCTGCTGCCGGTGTTCCGCCTGGGCCTGGGCGGGCCGATCGGCAACGGCCGGCAGTGGCTGCCCTGGGTGCACATCGCCGATCAGGTCGCGCTGATCGACTTTCTGCTGCACCGGGAGGGCGCGCAGGGTCCCTATAATGCCTGCGCGCCGCAGCCGGTGCGCAACGGCGAGTTCGCCTGCGCCCTGGGCCGTGCGCTGCACCGCCCGGCGCGGCTGCCGGTGCCGGCCTTCGTCCTGCGCCTGGGTCTGGGCGAGCTGGCCGGACTGCTGCTCGGTGGCCAGCGCGCCGTGCCGGCGCGCCTTTGCGAGGCGGGCTTCGCCTTCCGCTTCACCGACCTGAACGCCGCCCTGGCCGATTTGCTGGGCGACAACCGAATCAAGGATGCTGCATGACCGATCACGCGCTGTTGCTGGTCAATCTGGGCTCGCCCGATTCCCCCGAGGTGGCCGACGTGCGCCGCTACCTTGACCAGTTCCTCATGGACCCCTACGTGATCGACCTGCCCTGGCCACTGCGGCGTTTACTGGTCTCGCTGATCCTGCGCAAGCGGCCGGAGCAGTCGGCGCATGCCTATGCCTCGATCTGGTGGCCGGAGGGCTCGCCGCTGATCGTCCTCAGCCGCCGCCTGCAGCTGGCGGTGCAGGCCCGCTGGCATGAGGGGCCGGTGGAGCTGGCGATGCGCTACGGCGGACTGTCCATCGAGGCGGCGCTGAGTCGGCTGGCGGAGGGGGGCGTCCGCCGGGTGACTTTGGCGCCGCTCTACCCGCAGTTCGCCGACAGCACCGTGACCACCGTGGTGGAGGAGACGCGGCGGGTGCTACACGCCCGCGGCCTGGAGCTGGAGCTGGAGGTACTGGCGCCCTTCTTCGAACGGCCGGAGTACCTCGCGGCCCTGGTGCAGAGTGCTAGGCCCCACCTGCAGCAAGGCTTCGACCATCTGTTGCTGAGCTTTCACGGCCTGCCGGAGCGGCATCTGCGCAAGGCCGATCCGAGCGGCGGGCACTGCCTGGGCAGTGCCGACTGCTGCCGCCAGGCACCGCCGGAGGTGCTTGCGTGCTGCTACCGGGCGCAGTGCCTGCGCAGCGCCGAGGGCTTCGCCCGGCAGATGGGACTGGGCGAGGCGCAGTGGTCGGTATCCTTCCAGTCGCGTCTCGGCCGGGCCCGCTGGATCGGGCCCTACACCGAGGAGCATCTCGAGTCGCTGGCCGCGCAGGGGGTGAAGAAGCTGCTGGTGATGTGCCCGGCCTTCGTCACCGACTGCATCGAGACCCTGGAGGAGATCGGCCAGCGTGGTCGCGAGCAGTTCCAGGCGGCCGGCGGCGAGGACCTGCAGCTGGTGCCCTGCCTCAACGACCACCCGGCGTGGGCGTCCGCGCTGGCGCAGCTGTGCCGCACGCCGGCCTGAGACTCAGTTCGGCTTCTGCTTGGTGCCGAAGACCTTGTCGCCGGCATCGCCGAGGCCGGGGATGATGTAGCCGTTCTCGTTGAGGCATTGGTCAATGGCCGCGGTGTAGACGGTCACGTCGGGGTGGGTCTGCTCCAGCAGGCGGATGCCCTCCGGCGCGGCGACCAGCACAAGGGCGCGGATCTCCTTGCAGCCGGCCTTCTTCAGCATGTCGATGGTGGCGACCATGGAGCCGCCGGTGGCGAGCATGGGGTCGATGATCAGCGCCAGGCGCTGATCGATCTCGCCTACCAGCTTCTCCACGTAGGTGTGTGCGACCAGGGTTTCCTCGTCCCGCGACAGGCCGACGACGCTGACCTTGGCACTCGGAATCAGCCGCAGCACGCCGTCCAGCATGCCGATGCCGGCGCGCAGGATGGGCACCACGGTGATCTTCTTGCCGGCGATCTTCTCCACCTCCACCGGACCGCACCAGCCCTCGATCTGGCAGCTCTCCAGGGGCAGATCTTGGGTGGCCTCGTAGGTGAGCAGGGCGCCGACCTCCTGGGCCAGTTCGCGGAAGCTCTTGGTGCTGATGTCGGCGCGGCGCATCAGGCCGAGCTTGTGGCGGATCAGCGGGTGGCGGATTTCGTGGATGGGCATGAAGGACTCCGGCGCTCTGGGATATTGCCTGAATTAAAACACCGGCTCGGCGGAGAATGAATGGGGAACTGTCTGCTGCCAGGCTGTGGGACTTGCCCGCGGCGGGGGCGCTGGGTAACGTTCCCG
This sequence comes from Azotobacter armeniacus, assembly GCF_054779355.1. Classification (NCBI taxonomy): domain Bacteria; kingdom Pseudomonadati; phylum Pseudomonadota; class Gammaproteobacteria; order Pseudomonadales; family Pseudomonadaceae; genus Azotobacter; species Azotobacter armeniacus. The sequence goes on along the minus strand of NZ_BAAGYK010000005.1, from coordinate 108,720 downwards.
CTCCGATTGCCGGGGCCGAACCGCTGTAGCGGGCTTTCAGCGCTCCATCCACCCGAGGAAAATGCCATGTCCGTTGATCTCGCCCATATCCGTCAAGTCATGGCGGAGGCCGACTGCCTGTTCAACCATACCGAAGTCGAGGCGGCGATCGGGCGCGTTGCCGCGGCGATCAATGCCGAGCTGGCCGAGCGCAATCCGGTGGTGTTCTGCGTGATGAACGGCGGGCTGGTCTTCGCTGGCAAGCTGTTGCCCCTGCTGGGTTTCCCGCTGGAGCTGTCCTATCTGCATGCCACCCGCTACCGCAACGAGACCCGCGGCGGCGATCTGTTCTGGAAGGCCAAGCCGGAAGTCTCCTTCATCGACCGTGACGTGCTGATTATCGATGACATCCTCGATGAGGGGCACACCCTGGCGGCGATCATCGACTTCTGCCGCCACGAGGGCGCCAGTGCTGTGCATTCCGCGGTGCTGGTCGACAAGCGGCACCAGCGCAAGGCCACGCCCGACCTCAAGGCCGACTATGTCGGACTGAGCTGCGAGGACCGCTATGTCTTCGGCTACGGTATGGACTACAAGGGCTACTGGCGCAACGCCGCCGGCATCTATGCGGTCAAGGGACTGTGAGGCGCGCGTTGAGCGCGGCCGGTGGCGAGGCTAAACTTCCGCCTCTTCGAAATCGGTCAGTGTCCGTGGAGCGCAACATGGGTAAAAAAGACAAGAAGCAGGTGATTGGTGAGGAAATCAGCGAGGAGAAGATCCGCCTATTCCTCGATATCGAGCCGGCGGACGCCACGCCGCCCGCCCTGCACAAGCTGATCAAGGCCTACCGGGGGCTGCGGGTGGACGATTTCGAGCGCTTCGTGGGCTTCTTCGTCGAGGCCGGCTATGACCTCTCGGCGCAGGACGTTCAGGGCCGCGACTTTATCGCGCTGATCCAGGACCAGCGTCTCGCCAAGCCCTACATCGACATCGTGCGGGCTGCCCGGCACTGACTCCGGCGATCCCCCGGAAACGAAAAAACCGCCTGTACAGGCGGTTTTTTCATGGCCGGCAGTCCGATCAGCTATCAGCGCTGACTGCAGCGGGCGCAGCCTTGGTCGGGGCGGCGGAAACCAGACCCAGACGTTGGTTCGAGGATGCCTGGATGCTGCGGTACAGCTCGGCGTCGTTCTCCAGTTCCTTGGCGGAGGCTTTGAAGATCTCCTTGAGGTGGGCGCTCCACTGTTCGGACTGCATCCGCTCGGCGAAGCAGCGCTGCAGCAAGTCGAGCATGGCCGACACGGAAACCGAGGCACCCGGGGAGGCGCCCAGCAGTGCGGCGATGGTGCCGTCCGCGGCCGCGACGATCTCGGTACCGAACTCCAGCTTGCCGCCGCGCTCGGCATCCTTCTTGATGATCTGCACACGCTGGCCGGCGATTTCCAGGCGCCAGTCCTGGGGATTGAGTTCGGGGTAGAAGCCACGCAGGGTTTCCAGGCGATCGCCCATGGACTGCTTCACTTCCTTGATCAGGTAGCGGGTCAGGTCCATGTTGTCGCGGGCCACCGCCAGCATCGGGCCGATGTTGCTCGGGCGGATCGACAGGGGCAGGTCGAGGAAAGAGCCATGCTTGAGGAACTTGGTGGTGAAGCCGGCGTAGGGGCCGAACAGCAGGGACTTCTTGCCGTCAACCACGCGGGTGTCGAGGTGCGGCACCGACATCGGCGGCGCGCCGACTGCGGCCAGGCTGTAGACCTTGGCCTGGTGACGCTCGACCACCTCGGGGTTGTCGCAACGCAGCCACTGGCCGCTGACCGGGAAGCCGCCATAGCCGTGGCCTTCCGGAATGTCGGACATCTGCAGGAGGGGCAGGGCGCCGCCGCCGGCGCCGAGGAACACGAAGCCGGCCTGGATGTGACGTTTCTCGCCGGTCTTGCGGTCCTTGACTGTGACTTTCCAGCCGCTGTCGTTGCGCTCGAGGCCGGTGACCTTGTGGTCGTAGCTCAGAGTGACGTCGGGCTTGCTACCCAGGTGCTGCAGCAGCTGGCCGGTCAGGGCGCCGAAGTTGACGTCGGTGCCGCCCTGGGAGCGGGTCGCGGCCAGGCGCTCGTTCGGGTCGCGGCCGGCCATCATCAGCGGCATCCACTCATTGAGGATTGCCTTGTCCTCGGAGTATTCCATGTCGGCGAAGCAGTGATGCTTCTTCAGCACCTCGAAGCGAGTCTTGAGGTAGCCGATGTCCTTCTCGCCACGTACGAAGCTCAGGTGCGGAACGGGACTGATGAAGGACTGCGCCGAACCGAAGGAGCCCTGCTCCAGCAGGTAGGCCCAGAGCTGCTTGGAGACCTCGAACTTGGCGTTGATCTCGATGGCCTTCTGCGCCTTGACCGAGCCATCGGCCGCCTGCGGGGTGTAGTTCAGCTCGCACAGGCCAGCGTGCCCGGTGCCGGCATTGTTCCAGGGGTTGGAACTTTCCAGGGCATCGGAGTCCTGCATTTCGATGATTTCCAGCTTGATGCCGGGGTCGAATTCTTTCAGCAGCACGCCCAATGTCGCGCTCATGATGCCGGCACCGACCAGCACCACATCGACTTCGTAGTTTTTCTGCGCCATTAACGCCTCCAAATCTGCAACATCAAATTGGCAGTACGACCTTGCGCCTGTTCCTCAGGCATCTGGCTGCGCCGTTGCACCGCGAAGATGCTCCGGCCGCCCGGTCGGCCTGTTATCCGTTGTTCTTTGATGGGCACCTGCCGAACGATCGGCCGTGCTCATACGGGATACCTGAGCGGCTGCCGGGAAAGTGGACGGGTTCCCGATCCGGCAATCAGCGACTCTCGTCGCGGCATCCATTCGGCCGGCCCCTAGCGGGTAGACCCCGATCTCTCGGTCAGTGGATTATCGATGGGCGAAGGAGGATCAATGTTCGCTCGGGACGCATCGTCGTTCATTGCTCGGCACACTCTTTTGAAGTAGTGAAAAAACCGCATCGTCACGCTCTTTTTGGGAGACATGAGCCTTGCTCGTCGTTGTCTGCGGCACGCCGATACCCCGAGGCGTAACGAGACACGCCGCGTCCTTGCAAGCGAAAGTGTTCTGCGCGATGGGCGGAAAGTAAAACCGGTGCTACCTTGCTGGCAGCGGATGGGCGACTCTCTGGGGGAGGTCCTGCCAAGCTGCACGGCTGTGCATGACGATGCCCGATCAGGAGGCGACCTTTATAATCGGGGGTCGAGTATACCGTCAAATCGGAAAGTTTGGCCTTTTGGCTTTAGTTTTATTCAGGGGGGCTCGGTGCGGGCCGAAGCTGTGCTCCAGAGCCGTGGCGTCGGCTGCGGGCGGGAGCCGCTGTCGCTATACTGCGCTTCCTTCGCGCACTTGGAGAGTCGAGCATGCTGCATCGTCTGTTGCTTGGTCTGGTCGCCGTCGCCAGCCTGGGCGTGGCCGGCTGTGCCCTCAGCCCGCAACAAATCATCCCTGAGCCCAAGCTCAACGCGCCGCTCACCGCGGTCGGCAGTGGCCAGCCCGTCGTCGTGCGGGTGGTCGACGGGCGCTCCTCGCCGAGCCTGGGCACCCGCGGCGGGCTGTATCCGGAAACCAGTGCGATCGTCGTGCGCGGGCAGGATGTGCTGCCCCGGCTGCAGACGCAGGCCGAGACGGCGGTGCGCCTGCTCGGCTTCACCCCGTCGCCCAATGCCTACAATGCACCGCAGCTGACGCTGACCCTGGCCGAGCTGAAATACCAGTCGCCGAAGAAGGGGATATATGTCACCGAGGCCGATATCGGTGCGACGTTCCGGGTCGATGTGCAAAACAGCGGGCGTCGCTACAGTGGCCGCTATGGCGCTTCGCTGAACCAGCGCTTCGGCATGGCGCCGAACCAGCAGACCAACACCAAGCTGATCGGCGACGTGCTCAGCAGCGCCCTGACCCGTGCGTTCAAGGATCCGGCCATCGGCCAGTTGCTGCTGGGGCGCTGAAGCGGGAACTCGTGCAGCCCGGTCCGCTTGCCGGAGCCGGGCTTGCTTTCAGGGGCTGGAGCCAATTGCGGCAGCCGCCCCGGCGGCGCTTGTGCCAAGTGCTTTGCTCGCTCCGCTCTATCAGGCAGCCTTGTCGTAGCGCCTTGTGGGCCGTTCGGCAGTAGGCAGTTCGTAGTGCTCGTGGCCGCCCAGTCGGCAGTAGTCCAGCCAGTGCTGGTCGTGGACGCAGAAGTCCAATCCGATTCGGTCCTCCAGGTCGTCCTGCAAATCGGTCGAGCGTTCGAGGGACTCAGGGTGCTGCATGTCGGTTCCTCCGTGGTTGATCAGGTGCCTTGCCCGATGGGCAGGGCTGCAGACTTTAGGGCAGTCGGATGATCGTTTCCCGATGGAATCAGAACTTCGGGGATTCGTTCGGCATTTAGTCGAAAGCAGCGCTTATACGGCGCTTGCTTGCGTAGAATGTGTCCGCGTCTTCTCTGCCTGCGCCAAGGCTTCATGCAAGGTGCTGGCCAGCCGCCACTGCGAGGCGCACGGAGGTCGCCAAGCCGCTCTGCGATCGGGGGGTTCCCGTCCGCAGCAGCGAACGCTGGCGTTTTCGTCCCGCCGGAGAGCGGTCCGTTTTTCCCTTTTGTGGTGCGCGCGGCTCCTGCGTGCACCTCTCCGATGCGGAGGTTTCGATGTTATTGCCGGCCCTTGGATCCCCGTTGCCGCTCCCCCCGTCACTGTTGCTGAATGCCGTGGCCCTGCTCTTCGCCCTCACCGGGAGCTGGCTGCTGCTTGCCACCCGCATCCGCGAGCAGCGTGCCTTGGCGCGTCTGGCCGGCGAAGGGGAGCTGGGCGAGGAGGAGACCTGGGCGCTGGATGCTGCGACCGGGCGGGTCAACCGGTTCTTCTACCGCTTCGGCGCCTGCACCCTGTTGCTGGCGCTGCTCCTCTCCTGGAGCAGCACCCAGCTCTGACCAGATTCGGTGCCATCGCACCTACAGTGGCAGGCCAGCCCTGACCCGATACTGGTTGCGCACCGGGTTGGCGTATTGCAGGACCAGATAGGGCCGCTGCTCCTCCGGACAGGCGGCCAGGCGCTTCTGCCACTCCGCTTCGGCGCGGGCGACTTCCTCGGCAGGAAATAGCTGCGCCGCTTCTGGCACCTGCAGTTCGGGATCGCGCTCGGCATAGATGGCGTAGGCCAGGTAGTGGACCGGGAACAGCCGGTAGTTGCCGAGGATCTGCCGATCGATCTCCGTGGCGAGTTGCTTGGCATCCTCCGGAAGTTTCTCCAGCGGCGTGCCAAAGTGGATGTGCACCCGTCCCTTGTAGCCGGTGATGCCGAGGGCGATGCTGCTGTCGTCCTCGCCCGGCGCCTTGGCGTAGCTGCCGGTGCTGGCGCGGATGTACAGCTCGGAGGCCTTGGCTTGGTCGCAGGGGTCGTATTCGTAGCTGATCGACACCGGCGTCAGGTTGAGGGCCCTGACCGCCTCGGCGAAGGGCTCGTCCTTGCAGCTCATATGAAGCATCTTGAGGATCGCCGAGTCGGTGCGGTCGTCGCCGTCCTTGGCGCGGCCTTCGGCCTGGGCGATCCAGACCGACTCGCTTTCCACCCGGATCGAATGGTTGATGTAGGCGGAGAGCAGCCGGTAGGCAGCGAGCTTCTCCCGGCGTCCGCTCAGCGAGCGATGCACAATGAAGCTCTTGTTCAGGCGCATCAGGTCGCCGACGAAGGGCCGCTGCAGCAGGTTGTCGCCGATGGCGATGCGCGGCGTGCGCATGCCGGCATGGTAGATCGCATAATTGACGAAGGCCGGGTCCATCACGATGTCGCGGTGGTTGGCGAGAAAGAGGTAGGCCTTGCCGGGCCTGAACTGTTCGATGCCGCTGTAGGTCACGCCATCCGTGGCTCGCTCGATGGTGCGGTCGACATAGGCTTCGATCTTCGCCTGCAGGGCCGCGACGCTGTCGATGCGAGCGAACTCGGCGCGCAGGTGCCGGGCGATGAGCGGCTTGAGCAGCCAGCCGAGCGGCCTGGCCAGGCGTGGAAAGCGAAAGTGGGTAAGAATGTCGAGAAAGTCGGCGTCGGCAATCAGCCGTTGCAGGACGGCAGGGACTTCGGCGTCGGCATAGGGTCGGATGGCATCGAATTCGCCCATCATGTGCTCTTGATCTGGACTGGGAGGATAAAAAGGGGGCGGAGGCGCGGGCCTGCGCCTCCTGTCGCGGGGAAAAATCGGCCGGGCATTATAGCGGCAACTCGGGAGACTCCACGATGCTGGAAACGCAGAGCTATCAATGTCCCTGTTGCGGTGAAACGGTCGAGGCGGTGCTGGATCTCTCCGCCGGCGATCGACAGTACATCGAGGACTGCCCGGTGTGCTGCCGTCCGCTGCTGTTCGAGCTGCATACCGATGGCGTCGATTGGACCCTGGAGGCCCGTCGCGAGGACGACTGAAGCGTGGCTGTCTCGTCCACAGGACGGGCGGCGCCGCTACAATGGCCTCTGCCTTTCCCGACATCCTGCTCCGAGTTCTTGCCCGCATGAGTGGACGTTACGCCCTGTTTCGCTGGCCGCCGGCCCTGGCGGCTCTGCCCGGATTTCCCGCGGATCTGGCGCCGCACTGGAGCATCGCCCCGGCTGCCCGGGTGCTGATGCTGCGCGGCGCGGCCGGCGCCCAGGAGGCAGCGCTGGCGCGCTGGGGGCTGACCCCGGCCTGGCTGACCGACCTGTCGCGCACCCCGGCCCATGCCCGGGCGGAAACCCTGGCCGAGCAGCCGATGTTCCGCGAGGCCTTCCGCGCGCGCCGCTGCCTGCTGCCGGCCAACGGCTTTTACGAGTGGCGCGGCGGTGTGCGCAAGCGTCCCTACTGGATGACCGGCGAGGCGCCGCTGCTACACTTCGCGGCGATCTGGGAGGCCTATCCGGTCGGCGGGAAAGTCTACCTGAGTGTCGCCATGATCACCCTGGCGGCGGCCAGCCAGCGCCGTCCGCTGATTCTCGACGAGGCTGACCAGGCGCTCTGGCTGGGCGCAGCCAGCCCGCTGACATCGCTGCAGGCACTGCTGCTCCGGCCCGTCCCGGCACTGCGCGAAAGGGCCTTGGCGGAGCTGGTCAACGACCCGCAGCTGGATGCCCCGGAATGCCTGACGCCCGCCTGAGCCGTCGGCGCCGCGGGAACTTTCCAGCCTGCCGGAGTTCTCTTTCGGGCTCCGCTTGTGCGGATGGCTTATTGCCATAATTCATTCCTCGGCCCCGGTTGCCGCCCCTGTGCCGGCGACCTAGCATACGGGCCGTGTTCGTCAGGAGTACCCATATGGGCAAGTCGTCTTATCTCACCGGTGTGGCTGCCGCCCTGCTGCTGGCGGGTTGCCAGTCCGTCCAGACCACCAGCGGCGGCGCCGTGGGGGTCGAGCGCAAGCAGTACATGTTCAGCATGCTCTCCACCGAGCAGGTCAACCAGATGTATGCCCAGTCCTATCAGCAGACGCTGGACGAGGCCTCCAGCAAGGGCGTCCTGGATACCAGCACCAACAATGCCCGCCGCCTAGATGCCATCGCTCGCCGGCTGATCGCCCAGGCACCGTTGTTCCGGGCCGATGCCGCGCAGTGGCAATGGGAGGTTGCGCTGATCGACAGCGACGAGCTGAACGCCAGCTGCGGGCCGGGCGGCAAGATCATCTTCTACAGCGGGCTGATCGAGAAGCTGCGCCTGACCGACGACGAGATCGCCGCGGTCATGGGCCACGAGATCGCCCATGCCCTGCGCGAGCACGGCCGCGAGGCGATGTCCAAGGCCTATGGCATCCAGATGGCCAAGCAGGGCGCCGGCGCGCTGCTCGGAGTGGGGGAGGCCGGCATGGCCATGGCGGATGTGGCGGTGCAGTACGGCATGACCCTGCCCAACAGCCGCAGCAACGAGAACGAGGCGGATCTGATCGGTCTGGAGCTGGCCGCCCGCGCTGGCTACGACCCGAACGCGGCGATCACCCTGTGGCAGAAGATGAACCAGGCGGGGAACAACGGCACGCCGCAGTTCATGAGCACCCACCCCTCGCCGGGTAACCGCACCGCGGCGCTGGAGGCGGCGATTCCCAAGGTCATGCCGCTGTACCGGCAGGCGCAGGGCGGCAACTGAGTCGCCGGATGGCCCCCCGCTTGCACGGGGGGCCGGCGCCTACAGCCAGCCGGCCAGTGTCGCGGTCTGATAGCCCGAATACACCGCCAGGCAGATGAAGGCCAGGGCGGCGATGCGGTGGATCAGCTTCAGCGGCAGGTTCTGGGCGACGAAGTTGCCGGCCAGCAGCACCACCGGTGTGTTGGAGATCACGATGCCGAGTGTCGTGCCGACCGCCACGAAGAAGGGATATTCGTACTGCGCGGCCAGCACCAGAGTGGCGACCTGGGTCTTGTCGGCCATCTCAGCGAAGAAGAAGGCCACGGTGCTGGTCAGGAAGGGGCCGTAGCGCTTGAGCTTGGAATCGTCGTCGTCGCCCCGCTGGTCCGGCAGCAGGGTCCAGACGGCGATCGCGGCGAAGGCCGCGGCGAGCATGCCGTTCAGTGCGACTTCGGAGAGAAAGCCGGCGGCCAGGTGGCCGACTTCGGCGGCGAGGATGTGATTGCCGAGAATGCCGACGAACATGCCCCAGACGATCGGCCAGGGTTTGCGGAAACGCAGGACCAGCAGCATGGCCAGCAGCTGCGTCTTGTCGCCAATCTCGGCGAGGATGGAGATCTGGGTGGGGATGAAGAGTGATTCCATCGGACTTCCTGGGGGCGGGGCGACATTCTTCCAGGACACGCACGCCTTCCCGCCCCGGGTGTGAGGAACGCGTGTCATACCTTCGGCATGTATACGACGGGCCTGGAGTGCACGCGTCATGGCCGGACCTGTCGACAGGTCCGAACGGGCGGGAGAGAACTCCCCTAGGGCGGCGGACATTGTGCCCAAGGGGCGCGCGCCGGGCAAGCGCGGCCCTGGTCGGGCGAGGAGCTTACAGCCAGCCGGCCAGTTGTATTGCCTGGTAGCCGGTATACACGGCCAGGACGGCGAAGCCGGCAGCAGCGATGCGGCGGATCAGGGTCAGCGGCAGGCGGTCGGCGGCGAAGTTGCCGGCCAGCACCACCGGCACGTTGGCGATCAGCATGCCCAGCGTGGTGCCGATCACCACCAGGACGAAGTGCGGATACTGCGCGGCCAGCATCACCGTGGCGATCTGCGTCTTGTCGCCCATCTCGGCGAGGAAGAAGGCGATCAGGGTGGTGAGAAAGGGACCATGGCGCTTGAGGCCGGATTCTTCTTCCTCGTCCAGCTTGTCCGGAATCAGCGTCCAGGCCGCCACGGCGGTGAAGGCCGCGGCGAGAATGGCACTCAGCGTGGCGGGCGAGAAGAAGCCGGCGACCCAGCTGCCGACCGCGCCGGCGGCGAAGTGGTTGGCCAAGGTGGCGGCGACGATGCCCCAGATGATCGGCCAGGGCTGGCGAAAGCGCGCGGCGAGGAGCAGGGCGAGCAGTTGCGTCTTGTCGCCGATTTCGGCCAGGGCAACGATCAGGGTGGGGACGAAGAGGGATTCCATCGAATTTCCTGCAGGGGCGGGTCGACACTCTTCCATGACACGCACACCTTCCCGCCCCCGGGTGAGGTGTACATGTCATGGGTCTTGTCAAACCCTGCGGCCTGCATGGGGCCGGGGTCGCACCCGCCATGGCCTATGGGCCAAGCATGTTGACGGGTGCCGGGCGAGCGGGAGACTACTCCCCCAGGACAGCGCGCATTGTGCCCAAGCCGCCGGCGGTGGACAAGCTCAGCGCTTCCGGCTTGCGCGGTAGACGCGAAAGCCGTGCGCCTCGGCAAGCACCTGGCAGGGGCCGAGGTGGCGCTCGATCAGCGGCGGGTACTTGAGGAAGCTGTTGGCGACCAGACGCAGCTCGCCGCCGGGGCGCAGGTGCCGGGCTGCCTCGCGCAGCAGCGCCTCGCTGGCCTGATAGTCGGTGTGCACGCCCTGATGGAACGGCGGATTACTGATGATCGCCGCCAGTCCGCCGGGCGCCGCCTGGATGCCGTCGCCGCCGATCAGCCCGGCCTCCAGGCCGTTGGCGGCCAGGGTCAGGCGGCTGCTGGCCAGGGCGAAGGCGTCCACGTCCAGCAGGCTCACCCGGCTCTGCGGATAGCGTCGCTTGAGCACGGCGCCGAGGACCCCGGCGCCGCAGCCGAAGTCGAGCAGATCGCCCTGCGGCAACCCATCGAGATGCTCGAAGAGCAGGGCGCTGCCGCGGTCGAGGCGGCCGTGGCTGAACACCCCGGGCAGGCTGACCACCTCGAGCGGGCCGTCGGCCAGCGACAGCCGGTAGCGCTGGGCGCGCTTCTCCAGCACGGGGACCGGCGGAGCCTGCTCCACCGTCACCTGCCACAGCTGGCAGTGGCGGGCGCTGTCCAGCTTGCGCGGCCGGCCGAAGGCCTGCAGCTGGCGGGCGGCACTCTCGATGCCGCCGCGCTTTTCCCCTACCAGGTACAGCTCGCCGCCGGCCAGGCGGGCGGCCAGGGTGTCGAGCAGGTAGCGGGCCAGCTCGGCGGACTTGGGCAGGAATAGCACGGCGGCGGCGAAGGGCCGCTCGCCGGGGACGACGCCGAACTGGCAGCGTCCGGCGAAGCGTGCGGCCAGCGCAGCGTGCTCCCCGGCCAGCCAGCTCCAGCCGTGGGCGGCGGGCAGCCGGCCGAGCAGGTCGTCGGCCGGGAGGCCGGCCAGCAGCAGATCGCCGCTGAACAGCTCGGCCTGGCGCAACAGCACTTCGCTACGCGGGTCCATGGAGGCTCCTCGGAAAAAGGCCGCAGCTTAGCAGAGCCGCTCCCGGCTCAGTTGACCCTGCGCTTCGGCGTGCCGGCAAAATGGGCCAAGGCGTTTTCCACCAGTTGGCCGGCAATGCGCTGGCGCGCCTCGCGGCTGCCCCAGGCGCTGTGCGGGGTGAGGATCAGCCGGGGGATGTCCGGCGTCAGCAGCGGATTGCCGTGGCGCGGCGGCTCCTCGCTGAGCACGTCGCAGGCCGCGCCGCCCAGGTGGCCGCGGCGCAGGGCATCGGCCAGCGCCTGTTCGTCGACCAGCCCGCCGCGACCGGTGTTGATCAGAAAGGCGCCGGGCTTCATCGCCTGCAGCTGCTCGGCGCCGATCAGGTTGCGGGTCTGTTCGGTCAGCGGGCAGTGCAGGGTCAGGGCGTCGACCTGCGGCAGCAGCTCGGCCAGCGGCCGGCGGTCGGCGCGCTCGGGGCGGCCCGGCAGCTGACCAAGCAGCACATGCATGCCGAAGGCTTCCGCCAGCCGGGCGACGGCGCTACCCAGCACGCCGTGGCCGAGCAGGCCGAGGGTCTTGCCCTCCAGCTCGACGATGGGGAAGTCCAGCAGGCAGAATTGCGTCGCCTGCTGCCAGCGGCCGGCGCGGATCGCCGCCTGGTAGTCGGGCAGGCGGGTGGCCAGGGCGAGCAGCAGCATCAGGGTGTGCTGGGCCACCGAGGGCGTGCCGTAGCCCTGGCAGTTGCACACCGCCACGTCGTGCGCCCGGGCGGCGGCGAGGTCGACATTGTTGGTGCCGGTGGCGGCGACCAGCACCAGCTCCAGGTCGGGACAGGCGGCGAAGGTCTCCGCGCTCAGCAGCACCTTGTTGACGATCGCCACCCGGGCGCCGCGCAGCCGCTCGGCCGCCTCGCTGGCGCTGCTGGCCTCATGCAGCACGAGCTCGTCGAAGGCCTGACGCAGCGGTGCCAGATCCAGGTCGCCGAGATCGAGGGAGGCATGGTCGAGGAAGACGGCGCGGCGTTCGTTCATCGGAGTTTCCTTGGCTAGGGACTGGGGCAAGGCGCGAGCCTAACAGAGATTTTCCGTTCGGCGCGAAGGCCGCTCCGGGCTGGCGGCAGCCCGGGACGGACAGGACAATATGATTTTTGCTCGCCGAGCCGGATCGGAGATCCACGGCCCCGGCTGTGCGGTCAATCCGCACCCCACTCTGGAGTCGCCCGATGTCATCCTTTTCCTCCCTCCGACGCCTGGCCGCCGTCTGCATCGCATCGCTGGCGGCACCGGCCGGCGCCGTGAGCTTCAATATCGGCCCGCTCGAGGGACAGCTCGACTCCTCCCTGTCGCTGGAGACGGCCTGGTCGACGGCCAAGGCGGACAAGGACCTGATCGGCGCCGGCGGCGGGCGCGGCCTGTCGCCCATCTCCGACGATGGCCGGCGCAACTTCAAGCGCGGCGAAACCTTCGCCAAGCGCCTGCGCGGCGTCCACGGCCTGGAGCTGAAGCGCGGTGACGGCGGCCTCTTTCTGCGCGGCGACTACTGGTACGACTTCGAGCTGAAAGACGAGCAGCGGCCGTTCAAGGACATCGACGACAGCAACCGCAAGGAGGGCGTCCGCTCCTCCGGAGCCCGGTTGCTCGACGCCTTCGTTTACCGCCACTACGCCTTCGGTGACCTGCCGGGCTCGCTGCGCCTCGGCCGGCAGGTGGTCAACTGGGGCGAAGGCCTTTTCCTGCAGGGTGGCATCGACGCGATCAATCCTCTCGATGCCCAGGCCTTCCGCCAGCCTGTATCGGAGATCCGCGAGGGACGCCTGCCGGTCGCCCTGTTGCACCTGTCGCAGAGTCTGAACGACGCCCTCACGATGGAGGCCTTCTACCAACTGGCCTGGGATCAGACCCTGACGGACAACTGCGGCACCTTTTTCTCCCAGGCGGACATGCTGGCCGATGGCTGCGACCGCAACCTGGCGGTCCTCGGCAGCCAGGCGGACGTGGCCGAGGCGGTGTCCACCGCGGTGCTCGAGGCGGGTGGCACGGCGGAGCAGGCTGGCGTCCAGGCTGCTGCCGCCATTGCCGCGCTGGAGTCCCAGGGCGTTGCCTGGAACGCACCCGACGAGGGCGTGCTGGTGCGCCGCAGCGCCGACCGCGACGCCCGCGACGGCGGCCAGTGGGGCATTGCCCTGCGCTATTTCGTCGAGCCGCTGGACACCGAGCTCGGCGCCTACTTCATCAACTATCACAGCCGCACGGCGATCTTCAGCACCAGCGCCGCCGCGCCGGCGGCGTTCGCAGCTAACCTGCCACAGGCGCTGCTGCCGCTGGCGGCGGCCGGCAACTCGCGCTATTTCGTCGAATACCCCGAGGACATCCGCCTGTTCGGCCTGAGCTTCTCTGCCACGCTGCCTGTCGGGACCCGCTGGCGCGGCGAACTCAGCTACCGGCCGAACGCCCCGGTGCAGCTCAACATCAACGACCTCCTCGGCGCCACCCTGACCCCGCTGGACCCCACCGCGGCGCTGCTGCAGGCGAGCCCGGGACAGGATGTCCACGGTTACCGGCGCAAGGAGATCACCCAGTTGCAGACCGGCTTCACCCATTACCTCGAGTCGGTGATGGGCGCCAGCCGTCTGACCCTGGAGGGGGAGGTCGGCTGGACCCATGTGGGTGGTCTGGAGGGGGCGAGCCGGCTGCGCTACGGCCGCGATCCGGTGTTCGGCGCCGGCCCGCTGCCGGACGGCGCCTGCCAGGCGCAGAACTCCGCCACTCTGGCGGGCGGTTCGCAGAAGAACCTCGGCCGCTACTGCGAGAACGACGGCTTCACCACCCGCGACTCCTGGGGCTACCGGCTGCGCGCGACCTGGGAGTATCTCGACGTCCTGCCGGGCATGGACCTCCGGCCGGGCATCGCCTGGTCCCATGATGTGGACGGCTATTCCCCTGGCCCCGAGGGCAACTTCGTGGAAGGCCGCAAAGCACTCGGCCTCAGCCTGGACGCCGACTACCTGGACACCTACAGCGCCGGGCTGTTCTACACCGACTTCTTCGGCGGCGAGTACAGCACCCTGGTGGATCGCGACTTCCTGATGCTGAGCCTCGGTGTGCGCTTCTAACCCGGGCGGGGCGGCCGTCCGCCGCTCAGCGCGAAGCCTTCAGCGACGCGATGATCTTCCTGTCGTGCGCGTAGATGTCCGGCCGGAAGGTCAGCTGGCCGCTGTCGTCGACCTGGGCGGTCCAGTAGGCCAGCAGGATCGGCACCGGCCGCGGCAGGTTCACATTTCGGGTCTTGCCACTGGCGAGGATCTCCTCGAAACGCTGGCGCTCGGCTGGACTGGCGCCTTCCAGCAGCAGGTCGGTGAGTTGCATCGCCCGCTCCACACGGACGCAGCCGGAACTCAGGGTGCGCGTCTCCTTGGCGAACAGATGCTGGCTCGGCGTGTCGTGCAGGTACACCGCGAAGGGGTTGGCGAAGCGGATGGCGATCCGCCCGAGCGGATTATGCGGGCCTGGGCCCTGGCGCAGCATGATGCCGCTGGGGTTGTGCCAGTCGACGCTGTGCGGGTTGACCTCATTGCCTTCGTAGTCGATCACCTTGAGGTTCTGGTTGGCCAGAAAGCCGATGTTGCGCTGGATCTGCGGCAGCTTGTCCTCGCGCAGGATGGTCGGCGGGATGGTCCAGGTCGGGTTCAGGGTCAGGTGGGTGATCTGCGACTTCAACAGCGGCGTGGGCCGGGCCGGGCGCCCGACCTGGGTGCGTGTCTGCCAGCGCGGCTCATGGTCGCGGAAGAGGGTCAGCTGGGCGCCGGCGACATCGACCAGCAGCAGGGTCGGCTCCATTTCCCGGGCGAGCCAGCGGAAGCGTTCGAGGTTGGCGCGGACCTGTTCCAGACGCGCGCCGGGCGTGACGTTCAGCTCCGCCAGAGTGGCCGGACCGACGACGCCGTCATCATCGAGGAAATGCCGGGTCTGGAAGCGCTTCACGGCCTCGACCAGTTGCGGCGTATAACGTCGGCGGTCGGTGTCGGGACGAGCCGCTTCGGTCAGATAGCCTTCATCGGCCAGACGCTGCTCGAGCAGGGGAATACGCTCGTCCGCCATGCCCGGGCGCAGCAGATCGCCTGCCGGCACGTGCCGCCAGTTGTGCGGCGGATTCTGGCGCAGCGTCGCATGGGCATGGCGCAACGCGCGATAGGGTTCGAAGGCCGGACGGGCCCTGGAGAAGGCGGCGGGCAGGTCGTCCAGGTGGGTCACGGCAAAGGCGGGAAACAGCGCGGGCGGTGCCGGCGCACGGCTGTTCGGGGAGCGCCAGAGAGGCTCTGCCTGGCTCTGGTCGAGTTGGCCGTAGACAAGATGGCGCAAGGCTTGCAGGTAGGCATGGGTGGCGAGGAGATCGGTGCAGGTGCTGTGCTGCGGATGGCTGGCTGGGTTGCCGGCGAGCTGGCGCAAGGTGGCGAGCTGGTAGCGGGCCGGGTCCAGGCCGTCGTCGACCAGTTGGGCGAGCTGCTCGAGCAGCTTCTCCAGGCGGCCATCGCCCGCCCAGACGCGCGGGTAGCCGAGCTGACGATAGAAGGCCGACAGCGCCTCCAGGCTGAAGCCGTCGAGGTCGATGGCGGGGGAGACGCAGCTCAGCGATGGCTGCGCCAGCTGCTGGCGGATCGCCTCGTCGCCGGGCAGGACCCCGGCCGGGGCAGCCAGGGCGAGCTGGGTTGCCAGGAACAGACCGGTTAACAGAGCTGTGCGCTTTTTATACAATTGCTGGCTCCCAACGCCTGCAGAACATTCGGATCGCAGGTTGCCGGCTAGACTGCAATCATCTGGCGTCCATCATCAACCCAATTGCCCGACAAGGCAAAGGGGAGCCCGGATCGTTCGCCACCCAACCCAAAAGAGGCGCGTTTTTCATGTCCACTCTTTTCCGGCTGCTCATATTGGCGGTGGCGGGTTTTGCTGTTTCCGTCCACGCGGCACCGGTCTCTCATTCCCTGCTCGACAGCCTGTCCAGGGCCGCCCCGAAACTGAGTCGCAAGGTGCTGGACAGCGCATTGGCGGCCATGCAATGCGCGATCAACAACGGCTCGGTGCCGGCCCAGCGTCTGGCGGTGATCGACTTCTCCCTGCCGTCTTCCCGGCGCCGCCTGTGGATCTTCGATCTGGAGCGCAGGAGACTGCTGCTGGAAGACTTCGTCGCCCACGGGCAGAAGTCCGGGGAGGACTACGCCACGCACTTCTCCAACATCGAAGGCAGTCATCAGTCGAGCATCGGCCTGTTCCGCACCCAGGAAAGCTACGAGGGGCAGCACGGCTACTCGCTGCGCATGGACGGACTGGAGCCGGGCATCAACGACCGGGCGCGGGATCGGGCCATCGTCATCCATGCCGCCCACTACGTCAGCCCCACCTGGATCGCTCGCGAGGGACGCCTCGGGCGTAGCCACGGCTGTCCTGCGGTGCGCCCGGAAGTGGCGCGGATGGTGGTCGACAGCCTCAAGGGCGGGCAGTTCATGTTTTCCTACTACCCCGACCAAAAATGGCTGGCCTCGTCCCTTTACCTGAACTGCCGACCGAAGCGGGTCGCCGCCATCCTGGCGTCGACGGCAGGGGTGGATGGCTGAAACCGCCTCCTGCCCCTCTTGAAAAGGGGCAGGAGGATTTGGATTCGCTTCGCTGTGCGCTTGCCGATCCTCCTCGCTCAAAATGCTCAACGTTCCTTCGTAGTGTGCCAAGATGGCGCACCGAAGCTTCCGGAGCCTCCCCCCAATGACCGCGCAAACCGCGATGATCCGCGAAACCTTCCCTGTCGGACCCCTGCAGTGCAACTGCACCATCATCGGCGATCCTGATAGCAAGAAGGCCATCGTCGTCGATCCCGGCGGCAATCCGGAGCTTATCCTGGCGCGTCTGGAGCAGCACGGGCTGCAAGTGGTGAGCATCATCCACACCCACGCCCATCTCGATCACTTCCTCGCCGCCGGACAGCTGAAGGAGCTGACCGGCGCGACCCTGCACCTGCACCAGGGCGATCGGTTCCTCTGGGACAACCTGGAGATGCAGTGCCGCATGTTCGGCGTGCCCTACACTCCGGTGCCGGCGCCCGACCATTGGCTGGCTGACGACGAGGCGCTGGCCTGTGGCTGCGGCGTCGCGCTGCACACGCCGGGGCATACGCCCGGCTCGATGAGCTTCTGGTTCGCTGAGGCCAAGCTACTGATCGCCGGCGATACCCTGTTCCACCGTAGCGTCGGTCGTACCGATCTGTGGGGCGGGGACACGGCCGCCCTCAAGCGTTCGATCAAGGAGCGGCTCTACAGGCTGGGCGAGGAGGCCACGGTGGTCACCGGCCATGGTCCCGATACTTGCCTGGGCGACGAGATGCGGGAGAATCCCTTCGTCCGGGCCTGACGATGCAGGGCAGGCAGCATGTTCGCCCTGCGTTGAAAGGGGGGCACGGAATGCTCCATCTATAATGGGTAGATTCCCTTTTCCAGAACCTTATGGATCGTGCGGGGAATTTCCCGTCGTTTTGGTGTTCTAAGCGCCTCCCTTTTCAAGGGGGCTGATGAATCTCTGAGGAGCAGTACTGCATGTTTACTCCGTCTCGCCTGTTGATTGCCGCGACTGCCATGACGCTGCTGGCCGGTTGTGCCTCCAACAATCCCTACCAGAATCAGGACCAAACCCAGACCGGGGAGCAGGGCGGCATCGGCCGCACGGCCAAGTACGGCGGTCTCGGTGCGCTGGCCGGTGCTGCTGCCGGTGCGCTGATCGACCACGACAACCGCGGCAAGGGCGCGCTGATCGGCGCGGCAGTGGGCGGTGCCGCCGGCGCCGGCTACGGCTACTACGCGGACAAGCAGGAAGCCCAGCTGCGCCAGCAGATGGCCGGCACCGGCGTCGAAGTCCAGCGCCAGGGCGATGACATCAAGCTGATCATGCCCGGCAATATCACCTTCGCCACCGGTTCAGCGGAAATCGCCAGCAACTTCTACACCCCGCTGAACGATCTGGCGACCTCCTTCAAGCAGTACGATCAGAACAGCATCGAGATTATCGGTCACACCGATAGCACCGGTTCTTACCAGAACAACCTGAGCCTGTCGCAGCGCCGCGCGCAGAGCGTGGCCAACTACCTGGTCGCCCAGGGCGTCACCGGTGCGCGGGTCTCCACCCGCGGCGCCGGTCCTGATATGCCGGTGGCCAGCAATGCCACCGAGTCCGGCCGTTCGCAGAACCGCCGCGTGGAGATCAACCTGCGGCCGTTGCCGGGCGCCCAGCAGCAGTAAGAAGCCGACAGGCTGTGCGCAGGTAAAAGAGCCCGGCAGATGTCGGGCTCTTTCGTTCAGCCTGCCGCCGCTGTGCTCTCGGCCTGGATCGCAGTGAGGGCGATAGTGAAGACGATATCGTCGACCAGGGCGCCGCGCGACAGGTCGTTCACCGGCTTGCGCAGGCCCTGCAGCATCGGTCCGACGCTGACGCAGTTGGCGCTGCGCTGTACCGCTTTGTAAGTGGTATTGCCGGTGTTCAGGTCGGGGAACACGAACACGGTAGCGCGTCCGGCCACCGGGCTGTCCGGTGCCTTCTGACGGGCGACTTCGACAATCGCCGCGGCATCGTACTGCAGCGGGCCGTCGATCAGCAGGTCGGGGCGCGCCAGGCGGGCCAGGCGGGTGGCCTCGCGGACCTTCTCCACGTCCGCGCCTTCGCCCGAAGCGCCGGTGGAGTAGCTGATCATCGCTACCCGCGGCGGGATGCCGAAGGCCTGGGCCGAGGCCGCGCTCTGCAGGGCGATGTCGGCCAGCTCCTCGGCGCTCGGGTCGGGATTCACCGCGCAGTCGCCGTAGACCAGCACCTGCTCCGGCAGCAGCATGAAGAACACCGAGGACACCAGCCGGCAGCCCGGCGCGGTCTTGATCAGCTGCAGCGCCGGGCGGATGGTGTTGGCGGTGGTGTGCACGGCGCCCGAAACCAGTCCGTCGACCTCGTCCAGGGCCAGCATCATGGTGCCCAGCACCACGTTGTCCTCCAGCAGGGCGCGGGCTGCCGGTGCGCTCAGGCCCTTGTGCCGGCGCAGTTCGACCATCGGCTCCACGTAGCTCTCACGAGCCTGGTCGGGATCGAGGATCTCCAGGCCGGCGGGCAGTGCGATGCCCTGCGCCCGGGCCACCGCCTGTACCTCCTCGGGTTTAGCTAGCAGCACGCAGCGGGCGATGCCACGCTGCTGGCAGATGGCTGCGGCCTGCACGGTGCGCGGCTCGCTGCCTTCCGGCAAGACGATGCGCCGGTTCGCCGCCTGGGCGCGCTTGACCAGTTGGTAGCGGAACGCTGGCGGCGACAGGCGCGCGGTGCGCGGCGTGCCACAGCGCTCGGCGAGCCAGGCGTGGTCGAGATGGCTGGCCACGTAGTCGCTGATCTGTTCGGCGCGCTCCAGATCGTCCAGAGGGGTCTCTCGGTCGAGCCGGGCCACTTCCAGCAGGGCCTCGTGGGGATCATGCTCCACTGCCAAGAGCGGCAGGCCCCTGTCCAAGGCCGGGCGGCACAGCTCCAGCACCCGGGCATCGGGCGGCAGGTTGCCGCACAGCAGCAGCCCGGCCAGTGGTATGCCATTGAGGCTGGCCAGGGCGGCGGCTAGGATCACGTCGTGGCGGTCGCCCGGGGTTGCCAGCAGGGTGCCGGGCCTGAACTGCGCCAGGAGGCTCGGCGCACTGGCGGCGCACAGCAGGGTGCGCAGTACCCGCCGCTGGCGGCACTCGCCGGCGTTGAGCAGGCGCGCGCCGAGCAGCTCGGCGATGTCGCTGGTGCGCGGCGTGGCGAGTTCGTCGCGCCAGGGTACGCAGCCGAGCAGGCGCAGGGTCGGACCGAGTGGCTCGGGCTGGCACAGGCGCTCGGCCAGCGGGCCGGGGTGCACCTTGTTGAGGATAGCGCCGACCACCGGCGAATCCTGGCCGCCGCCGAGCAGGCGGACCTGGATTTCCAGGCGGTCACGCAGCTCCTCGAGACTTTCCTCGGCCGGGGTGGAAATCAGCAGCATATCGGCGTTCAGGCAGCGCGCCAGCTGCCCGTTGAAACGCATCGCATAGCCGACCTGGGGGCTCGGCACCAGGCCTTCGACGATCAGCACGTCGTGGCCGTTCTCCAGCTTCTGCAGGCGGCCGACGATCTCCTCCAGCAGTTCGTCCAACTGGCCGTCGCCGAGGCGCCGCTCCACCTGGCTCAGCGGCAGCGGCTCCGGCGGAGTCAGGTGGTGGGTACGGGCGATCAGCGCGGTGCTGCGCTCCGGGCCGGCATCGCCGGGGCGTGGCTGGGCGACCGGCTTGAAGAAGCCGACCTTCAGGCCGTGGCGTTCGAGGGCGCGCAGCAGGCCGAGGCTGATGGAGGTGAGGCCGACGCCGTAGCTGCTGGGGGCGATGAGGAAGGTCTGCATGGGGCGGTCCTTGTCCGATTAGTGGGCATGGGAATCGAGCAGCGCAAGGGTGTCCTGGGCGATCTGCTTTTCCTCGTTGGTGGGGATCACCAGCAGGCGCGGATGGCCGGGGGCGTTGATCGCGCCGGTGACGCCGCCGACGCAGCGGGCGTTGGCGGTCTTGTCGAGGGCCAGGCCGAGCAGAGAAAGGTAGGCGATGGTCTTGGCGCGCACCAGCGGTGAGTTCTCGCCGATGCCGCCGGTGAAGACGATGCCGTCCAGGCGCGGCAGGGCGCAGGAGAGTGCGGCTAGCGATTTGGCCAGGCGGTAGCAGAACACCTCGATGGCCAGGGTCGCCTGGCGGTGGCCCTGGCTGCGCGCCTGCTCCAGGCTGCGCATGTCGTTGGATAGCCCGGACAGGCCGAGCAGGCCGCTCTCGCTGTTCAGCAAGTGGTCGATCTCCTTGAGGCTCCAGCCCAGGGCGCGGGCCAGGTGGCCGTGCAGGTTGGGGTCTACGTCGCCACTGCGGGTGCCCATCACCAGGCCCTCCAGTGGGGTCAGCCCCATGCTGGTGTCGCGGCTCTGGCCGTCGACGATGGCGCAGGTCGAGCAGCCGTTGCCCAGGTGCGCGGTCAGCCAGCAGCTGTCGCCAACCGCCAGGCCGCTGATCTCCGCGGCGCGCTGGCCGACATAGCGGTGGCTGGTGCCGTGGAAGCCGTAACGGCGCACGCTGTGCTCGCGGTAGAGGTGCTCGGGTATGGCGTAGCGGTAGGCGTGCTCCGGCATGCTCTGGTGGAAGGCGGTGTCGAACACGGCGACCTGCGGCAGGTCGGGGAACAGCTGCATGGCCGTCTTGATGCCGAGCAGGTTCTCCGGGTTGTGCAGCGGTGCCAGCGGCACCGTGGCGCGGATCGCCGCTAAGGTCCGCGCATCGATCAGGGTCGACTGGGTGAACTGCTCGCCGCCGTGGACCACCCGATGGCCGATGCCGTGCAGCCTGCCGCCGCAGGCTTCCTCGACCAGCGGCAGCAGTGCTTCCAGCGCGGCGTGGTGATCGGCGCCAGGCAGTGCGCGCTGCTGGTGAATATTGGCAGCATGCCACCAGCGCAGCACGGCCTCCGGGCTGTCCAGACGTTCGGCCTGGCCGGCGAGCAGGGGCGCGGAGTGCGCCTGGCTGATCAGGGCGAACTTGAGCGACGAGCTGCCGCAGTTGAGCACGAGTATGTTGCGTGTGGCCATCAATCCTCCCGGAGTCGTTTCTTCAGGCACCAGCCGCAGGGAAAGGGTTGACCGAGCAGGCGCCGGCGATGTTCCGGGTGCGAGCACCCAGGGGCGGTTCTGCCAGGGCGGCTGGTGACGCAGATACTGGGGTATGTCCGCAGGACAGCACGTCCGCCCGGGGGGCGTCCTGGTCCGCTCGTCCTCACCCGGTTCGCTTTCCCGCGAGGCGACGGTTACACTCGAATCTTCATTCTTCTTTTGCAAGAGGTTGTTTGCCCATGCTGATTGCCGCCAACAAGGCTGTCTCTATCGACTATACCCTGACCAACGATGCCGGGGAGGTGCTCGACAGCTCTGCCGGTGGCGCGCCGCTGGTCTACCTGCATGGGGCCGGGAGCATCATCGTCGGCCTGGAGAAGGCCCTGGAAGGCAAGCGGTCCGGTGACGAGCTGAAAGTCGCCATCGAGCCGGAGGAGGCCTACGGCGAGTACAGCCCCGAGCTGGTCGCCACCCTCAACCGCGGCATGTTCGAAGGCGTTGACAAGCTGGAAGTGGGCATGCAGTTCCACGCGTCCGGCCCCGATGGCAGCATGCAGATCGTCACCATTCGCGATCTGGAGGGCGACGACGTGACCGTCGACGGCAACCATCCGTTGGCCGGCCAGCGGCTGAACTTCCAGGTCAAGGTGGTCGACGTGCGCGATGCCAAGCCGGAAGAGATCGCCCACGGCCATATCCACGGCGAGGGTGGTCACCACCACTGAAGCTGGCCACCGGCCGACTGAAAACAAACCGAAAAGGCGCCTGTTGGCGCCTTTTGCCTGTCAAGCACGGGGAGTCGATAAGATGAGTGCATTCCATGATCTGACCTTGCGCGGGCTGGACGGGCAGGATCTGCCGCTGGCGCGGTTCCGCGACAAGGTGGTGCTGGTGGTCAACGTCGCTTCCAGGTGCGGTCTGACGCCCCAGTATGCCGGCCTGGAGAAGCTCCACCAGCAGTACCGGGAGCGGGGCTTCAGCGTGCTCGGCTTGCCGTGCAACCAGTTCGCCGGGCAGGAGCCGGGCAGTGAGGCGGACATCCGTGAGTTCTGCTCCCTCAATTACGGCGTGACCTTCCCCCTGGCCGCCAAGCTCGAGGTCAACGGCCCCGGCCGCCATCCCCTGTACCGCCTGCTCGCGGGGGAAGGGGCGGAGTTTCCCGGGGACATCGGCTGGAATTTCGAGAAGTTCCTCGTGGGCAAGGATGGCCGCTTGCTGGCGCGCTTCTCGCCGCGCACCGCTCCTGACGACCCGGCTTTGCTGCGGGCCATCGAGAAGGCGCTGGACTGAGCTGGATCAGGAGGGGCTCTGCGCCTTGAGCAGGTCGCGGATCTCCTCCAGTAGCATCTGGTCGCGGGTCGGTGCCGATGGCAGGTCCGGCGCTGCGGCCTCCTTGCGCTTGAGCTGATTGAGCGCCTTGACCCCGATGAAGATGGCCATGGCGACAATCAGAAAATCGATCACCGTCTGGATGAACTTGCCGTAGGCCAACACCACCGCGGGTACGTCGCCCTGGGCCTGCTTGAGGGTGATGGCCAGGTCGGAGAAGTCCACCCCGCCGATCAGCAGGCCGAGCGGCGGCATGATCACGTCCCCGACGAAGGACGAGACGATCTTGCCGAAGGCCGCGCCGATGATGATTCCGACGGCCATGTCCATTACATTGCCTTTGACGGCAAACGCCTTGAATTCACTGAGCAGGCTCATGGGAAAAATTCCTTGAATGGCAGTTTTCGAGGGAGTGCCTGCTGTGCGGAGAGCCTTGCGCCGAAGTGGGTTGCTCATCGGCCGGACAGGCACCTCTGGGAGATTAGCTCCCCGGAATCTGCCAGGCCGACAGCGTGCGCTACAGCCAACCTGCCGCTGGCCGGCAGCACCGGACCGCAGAAGATCCGGTACGAGCCGAGCTTTAGGCAGGCCGGCGAGCTGTTCCGCTCCTGACGGCCGGAAGATGCAGGGCGAACTGATCGCCAGCCTGGGCACCGATCTGGCGGTCAGCGATCCTTTGGGCAACCCGGTGAAGAGCCGGGGGCGAGGCGAGATCCGCACGCCGTGAACTGCCGGCTGCTAAGGTGAAGAAGTCCGGCCATGACCACAGGAGGAGCGCTACATGCACGTCGATCCCCACTCCCTGACCAAGGATTTTCCGGACAAATGCGAGGAATTGCGGCGCCTGCGGCAGATGGACGCCAGCTTCGCCCGCCTGGTCGAGGACTATGAGGCGCTGGACAAGCGCATCTGCCGTATCGAGGGCGGCACGGAGAACATGGACGATCTGCAGTTGAACGCGCTGAAGCAGGAGCGGGTGGTGATGAAGGACGATATCGCCCGCCAGCTCAGGAGGGCGCTCGACAACGGCGGCGGAGGCTGATTCGCTGCGCGTCGAGCGCAGGTCTTCGCCCGGCCGCTATCATGGGGGCTTTCCTGGAGCGGAGTTCCCATGGCCAAGGCCAAGCGCATGTACGGCTGCACCGAGTGTGGCGCCACCTTCCCCAAATGGGCCGGCCAGTGCGGCGAGTGCGGCGCCTGGAACACCCTGGTGGAAACCCTGCTGGACGGCGCGGCGGCACCCGGCGGTCGCGGCGGCTGGACCGGCCAGCAAGCCAACGTCAGGACCCTTGCGGAGGTCAGCGTCGAGGAGCTGCCGCGCTTCTCCACCGCCTCGAAGGAGCTCGACCGGGTGCTCGGTGGCGGTCTGGTGGATGGCTCGGTGGTGCTGATCGGTGGCGATCCCGGGATCGGCAAGTCAACCATCCTTCTGCAGACCCTGTGCAATATCGCCGAGCGCTTTCCGGCGCTCTACGTCACCGGCGAGGAGTCCCAGCAGCAGGTGGCGATGCGCGCCCGCCGCCTGGATCTGCCGCAGGACAAGCTCAAAGTGATGACCGAGACCTGCATCGAGGCGATCATCGCCACCGCCCGCCTGGAAAAGCCCAAGGTGATGGTGATCGACTCGATCCAGACCATCTTCACCGAGCAGCTGCAGTCGGCCCCCGGCGGCGTCGCCCAGGTGCGCGAGAGCGCGGCGCTTCTGGTACGCTTCGCCAAGCAGAGCGGCACGGCGGTATTCCTGGTCGGCCACGTGACCAAGGAGGGCGCACTGGCCGGTCCCCGGGTGCTCGAGCACATGGTCGACACCGTGCTGTATTTCGAGGGCGAATCCGACGGCCGTCTGCGCCTCTTGCGGGCGGTGAAGAACCGCTTCGGTGCGATCAACGAGCTGGGTGTGTTCGGCATGACCGACAAGGGCTTGAAGGAGGTCACCAACCCGTCGGCGATCTTTCTCACCCGCGCCCAGGAAGAAGTGCCCGGCAGCGTGGTAATGGCCACCTGGGAAGGCACCCGGCCGATGCTGGTGGAAGTGCAGGCGCTGGTCGATACCAGTCACATGGGCAACCCGCGACGGGTCACCCTGGGCCTGGACCAGAACCGTCTGGCCATGCTGCTGGCCGTGCTGCACCGCCACGGCGGCATCCCCACCTACGATCAGGACGTGTTTCTCAACGTGGTCGGCGGGGTCAAGGTGCTGGAAACGGCCTCCGATCTGGCGCTGCTCGCCGCGGTGATCTCCAGCTTGCGCAACAAGCCGCTGCCCCACGATCTGCTGGTGTTCGGCGAGATCGGTCTGTCCGGCGAGATCCGCCCGGTGCCGAGCGGCCAGGAGCGCCTCAAGGAAGCCGCCAAGCACGGCTTCAAGCGCGCCATAGTGCCCAAGGGCAACGCGCCGAAGGAGGCGCCGGAGGGGCTTGCGGTGATTTCGGTGACGCGCCTGGAGCAGGCGCTGGATGCGCTGTTCGAGTGAGCGTCGGCCGGCACCTGGCAGGGAAGGGCGCGGCGGATCGGTTTCGTCGGCGGCGGGCGCTACAATCGGGGTTTCCCGCCAAGGAGTAGGAGTGCCGCCATGTCCAGCCGATCCGCCCGCATCATCCTGCCGCCGCCGGTCATCTATCTGCTCTTCGTCGGACTTGCCTGGGGCCTGGATGTCCTGCTGCCGGTGCCGCTGCCGGACAACGACTGGACGCACTGGGTCGGCTGGGGACTGATCGATGCCGGGCTGGTGCTGATGCTCTGTACAGCGCTGCAGATGGCCTGGGAGCGCACTACCATCAACCCCTACGGCACCCCGGCGAAGCTGCTCGACCAGGGGGCGTTCCGGCTGTCGCGCAACCCCATCTACCTGGCCGACACCCTGGTCTACGCTGGCATCGCCCTGCTGCTGGCCAGCCTTTGGCCCTGGCTGCTGCTGCCGGCGCTGATCCTCTGCATGAACCGCGCGGTGATCCGCCACGAGGAGGCATTGTTGATAGAACTGTTTGGTGACAGCTACCGGGCCTACCAGGCGCGGGTGCGGCGCTGGCTCTGAGGGCCCCGCATCCGTCAGGGCCGGGAGGCAGTCAGGGCGTACTTGATCAGGGCCGCCGATCCTTCGATGTTCAGCTTGCGCCTGATGCTCAGTCGATGGGTTTCCACCGTGCGCACGCTGATATCGAGTTCGCGGGCCATGGCCTTGCTGTCCAGCCCCCGGGCCAGCATTTGCAGGATCTGGCTCTCTCGCGGGGTCAGGTAGGCCTGCTCCAAGCTCCGGTCGGCCAGCTTCCTGGCAATTTCGGAACTGTAGAAGCTGCCGCCGGCGGCGATGGCCTCGATGGCGGCGATGATTTCCCGCGACGAGGCATCCTTGAGGACATAGCCGCGAGCTCCAGCCCTGATCGAGCTTCTGACGTATTCGTTATTGTCATACATGCTCAGGATCAGGACCTTGATGTCCGGATACTGTCGGCACAACGTCTGGGTCAATTCTAGGCCGTTGGTATCCTTCAGGCCGATATCGACCAGCAGCAAATCCGTTTGCACCCGGCCAAGCAGCTTGAGCGCCTCGGCTCCGCTTTCCGCTTCCCCCACCACCTCGATCTGCGGCATGACGGACAGCAGCGCACGAATGCCGTCGCGCACCAAGGCGTGATCGTCGACCAGGGCGATCCGTATAGGATTGGCGGAGCTCATGCTGCACCTCTTCTTGTTCTTGTTTTCTTGATAGTGAGTGAGATACCGGCCGTTCAGGCGGCCGGCACCGGCAATATTACACACATCCCGGTCTGGCCAGGGGTGGACGATAGGCTGAAGTGGCCGCCGAGGTGTTCGACCCTTTCGCGGATGTTGCGCAGGCCGATGCCGCCCTGCGCCTGTTCGATTGTCCTCGGGTCGAAGCCGATGCCGTCGTCCTGCACCTGCAGCTGTACGCTCTGTACGCCGTGCTCGAGGTCGATCTGTACCGTGCTGGCCCGAGCATGCCGTTCAATATTGGTCAGCGCTTCCTGCACGATCCTGAACAGCGCCACCGCCATTCCAGCGGGAAGCTGGACGTCATGCAGGCTGTTCCGGTACTCGACCGACAGACCGCAGCGCTGCTCGAATTCCGCGGCCAACTGGCCGATGGCGGCGGGCAGCCCTAGGGTATCGAGCAGCGAGGGATGCAGGTCGTGCGAGATGCGGCGCACCTCGCCGATGGCGCTACCCAGCCGCTCCGTGGCCCGTGCCAGGGTCTCGAGGCCTATGGGCTGGCCCGCCTCCAGTTCGTGGCCGGCCAGCTCGAACTGAAACTTGATGGAAACCAGCAACTGGCTGATGCCGTCGTGCAACTCCCGGGAAACCCTGGAGCGCTCCTCCTCCTGCAGGTAGACGATGCGCTGGTTGAGCGATTGCAGCTTGCTGTCGGCCAAGCGATGCTCCCTGACGCTCAGGGTCAGGCCACCGGCGAAGACCAGCAGAACCGCCACCAGCGCGATGGTCGCGATGGCGACCATCGTGGCATGTATCCCGCCGGCCACCTCTTCGCGAACCTGGCGGGTCGCCTGCTCCATATCCTCGAGGTAGATCCCGGTGCCGAGCATCCAGCCCCAGGGCTCGAGCATCACCACATAGGCCAGCTTGTCGGTCACCTGGCCGGTCGAGGGCTTCTGCCAGGCATAGCGCTGGAAGCCATCCCCATGGGTGGCGCTCTCAATCAGCGCCTGGACGGCGAGCAGGCCGTGGGGGTCGGTCAGATTCCACAAGTCCCGCCCCACCAGGTCGGCCTGCCGAGGGTGCATCAGGTTTCGGCCCTTTTCGTCATAGACGAAGAAATAGCCGTCCTGACCGAAGTTGATCTTGGCCAGGGTTTCCAGCGCTTGCTGCCGGGCTCGGGCATCGCCCTGGCCGCCGGCGTGCAGCGGGGCGATGATGCTCAGCGCCATGGCGATGTAATTCTTCAGCTCGGCCCGCTTGCTGGACAGGATGCCATTCTCGATCAGCCGTGCCTGCTGTTCCCCCAGCTTCTGGTTCTGGACGATGACCAGGGCACAGATGACCGCCACGGCCAGCAGCAGCGGCAGGATGCTGAGGGCGACGATCTTGTGTTTGAGCTGCATGAGGTCTTCTCGTGAAATGCGGGGCTGCCGTCAAGATTCCTCGCAGCGGACGTTGCGGGCCGGGAAGGGGAGGCCACCGGGCCTGGCGATTCTGTCCTGGGATTTTCGGCAGGAGCGTTTCTGCCGCCCGGCTGCCTGCCATCTGGCGCCAGGCACCGTGCCAGAACCGTCCGGGGGATGGGGCGTGGCACGCCGTCCTTTCCGCGTCTGCGTAGTTCTACGTAGTGGCTCTGAGTAGTACTGCGAATATCGGCGCGGGCGATATCTGGGGGATAGTAGCAAGGCCCCCCCTCCGGGGCACAGACAATCATAACAATGACGCCGCAGGCCCATGGCCGATGGCAGGAGGATCCCATATGACCCGATTGGTCAGTCATATCGCTTGGTCAGCCCTTGCAGTGCTGGGCGCGTTTGCATTAGGCATCGTGGCTTTGCGCCGCGGTGAACCCATCAACGCCCTGTGGATCGTAGCCGCATCCGTCTCTCTCTACCTGGTCGCCTACCGCTACTACAGCCTGTTCATCGCCACCCGGGTGATGCAGCTCGATCCGCACCGCGCCACCCCGGCGGTGCTCAACAACGACGGCCTGGACTTCGTGCCGACCAACAAGCACGTGCTCTTCGGCCATCACCTCGCCGCCATCGCCGGCGCGGGACCGCTGGTCGGTCCGGTGCTGGCCGCGCAGATGGGCTACCTGCCCGGCACCCTGTGCTAAGGAGTAGTTTTATGTTATGGCTTCTACTTTGTATCGGCCTTTTGATCGCCGGTTATTTTACTTACGGTAAATTTATTGAACGCCTGTTCGGGCCACGTCCGGAGTTGGACACACCAGCCATCACCATGGCTGATGGGGTCGATTATGTGCCCATGTCCGATAAAAAAATCTACCTGGTTCAATTACTCAACATCGCCGGCCTGGGTCCTATTTTCGGCCCCATACTGGGTGCCCTCTATGGCCCTGTCGCCATGATCTGGATAGTGCTCGGCTGTATTTTCGGCGGCGCCGTGCACGATTATTTCTCCGGTATGCTGTCCGTTCGCGCCAAGGGAGCCTCGGTGCCGGTAGTGGTTGGCCAGCAGCTTGGCAGCTTTGCCAAGCACTTCATGAATATCTTCGCCGTGATCCTGCTGCTGTTGGTAGGGGTAGTGTTCGTGCTCGGCCCGGCCAAGCTGCTGGGTGACCTTTCGGGCGTTACCGTCACCTTCTGGGTTGCGGTTATCTTCGCCTATTACATCATCGCGACCCTGGTACCCATCGACAAAATCATAGGCCGCCTATACCCCATTTTCGGCGCCTTGTTGGTATTCATGTCGGTGGGCCTGTTATTGGGTCAGTTCTCCAGCGGCAATGGTTTCCACCTGAGTGGCCTCGACACCAGCAACCTGCACCCGGATGAACTTCCTCTCTGGCCCCTGCTGTTTATCACCATCGCCTGTGGTGCCGTCTCAGGCTTTCACGCCACCCAGTCGCCGTTGATGGCCCGCTGCATACAGAATGAGCGTTCCGGCCGCTTTATCTTTACCGGCGCCATGATAGGCGAAGGCGTCATTGCTCTGATCTGGTGTAGCCTGGGTATTTCCTTCTACGAAAGCCCCGAGGCCCTGAACTCGGTGCTGGCCAACGGCGGCCCCGCGGCGGTCGTGCACCAGGTTTCTACCAGCCTGCTGGGTACAGTGGGCGGTATTCTGGCGATTTTGGGCGTGGTGGTACTGCCGATCACCTCGGGTGATACTGCATTTCGCAGCGCCCGCCTTATCGTGGCCGACTTTCTTAAACTACCCCAGCAGCCTTTGCCAAAGCGCCTGCTGATCGCCATTCCCATGTTCGTGGTCGGCTATCTGATCACCCAGGCCGAGTTTGGTGTGATCTGGCGTTACTTCGGCTGGGCCAACCAGGCCACCGCCATGATCATGCTATGGGCCGCCGCCGCTTATCTGGCTGGAGAAGGAAAACTGCACTGGGTGTGTACCCTGCCGGCCATCTTTATGACGGCGGTGACCTTCACCTACCTGGCGAATGCGGAAATTGGCTTTAGATTGGATATGCAATTATCCACCCTGATAGGGCTCGCCATCTCCCTGGCCTTTACCGTCGCCTTCCTGGTGAAATACCGCCCTCTCGGCATCGCTGCCACCCTAGAAGAAAAGTCCTGAAACGGCGAATAATACCAAGCAAAAAGCCCCGGAATTCCGGGGCTTTTTTGTTTCAGGTATTTCTCCAGCGTGCCCCGATGCCATTCTCGATCAGCCGTGCCTGCTGTTCCCCCAGCTTCTGGTTCTGGACGATGACCAGGACACAGATGACCGCCACGGCCAGCAGCAGGATGCTGAGAGCGACGATCTTGTGTTTGAGTTGCATGGATCTCCTCGTGGGGAGTGGGGGCGGTTGTCGGCTGGCGGACAGGCTCAATCCCGGCAAGGCGGGCGTTCGCTAACGGGATCGTCTGCGAAAGGCGCTCCCAAGCGGACGAAGGGGGCGGAAAGTCGCATTCTGGCTAGGACTTTCGGTAGGAGCGTGTCTGGCGGACCGCTGCATCTGCCTGCGGCCTCTCGCCAGAGGGCGGCCAGACCTGGCCGGGGAGGGGGCATGGACATGCCGTCCTTCCCGCGTTTACGTAGTTCTACGTAGTGGCCCTGAGTAGCACTGCGAATATCGGCGCGGGCGATATCTGGGGGATAGTAGCAAGGCCTCCCCTCCGGAGCACAGACAATCATAACAATGACGCCGCAGGCCCATGGCCGATGGCAGGAGGATCCCATATGACCCGATTGGTCAGTCATATCGCTTGGTCAGCCCTTGCAGTGCTGGGCGCGTTTGCATTAGGCATCGTGGCTTTGCGCCGCGGTGAACCCATCAACGCCCTGTGGATCGTAGCCGCATCCGTCTCTCTCTACCTGGTCGCCTACCGCTACTACAGCCTGTTCATCGCCACCCGGGTGATGCAGCTCGATCCGCACCGCGCCACCCCGGCGGTGCTCAACAACGACGGCCTGGACTTCGTGCCGACCAACAAGCACGTGCTCTTCGGCCATCACTTCGCCGCCATCGCCGGCGCGGGCCCGCTGGTCGGCCCGGTGCTCGCCGCGCAGATGGGCTACCTGCCGGGCACCCTGTGGCTGATCGCCGGGGTGGTGCTGGCCGGCGCGGTGCAGGACTTCCTGGTCCTGTGCATCTCCACCCGCCGCAACGCCCGCTCGCTGGGCGACATGGTGCGCGAGGAAATGGGCCGGATTCCCGGCACCATCGCGCTGTTCGGCTGCTTCCTGATCATGGTCATCATCCTCGCGGTGCTGGCGCTGATCGTGGTCAAGGCCCTGGCCCACAGTCCCTGGGGCATGTTCACGGTGATCGCGACCATCCCGATCGCCATGTTCATGGGCCTGTACATGCACTACATCCGCCCCGGACGCATCGGCGAGATTTCGCTGATCGGCATCGTCCTGCTGCTCGCCTCCATCTGGCTGGGCGGCGCGATCTCCACCGATCCCTACTGGAGCGCGGTGTTCACCTTCAGCGGCGTGCAGATCACCTGGATGCTGATCGGCTACGGCTTCGTCGCCGCGGTGCTGCCGGTGTGGCTGATCCTCGCCCCGCGCGACTACCTGTCGACCTTCCTGAAGATCGGCACCATCGTCGCCCTGGCAATCGGCATCCTGATCCTCAACCCCGACCTGAAGATGCCGGCGGTGACCCAGTTCATCGACGGTAGCGGCCCGGTGTGGAAGGGCGCGCTGTTCCCCTTCCTGTTCATCACCATCGCCTGCGGCGCGGTATCGGGCTTCCACGCGCTGATCGCCTCCGGCACCACGCCCAAGCTGCTGGCCAACGAGACCCAGGCCCGCTACATCGGCTACGGCGGCATGCTGATGGAGTCGATGGTCGCCATCATGGCCATGGTCGCCGCCGCGGTGATCGAACCCGGCGTGTACTTCGCCATGAACAGCCCGCCGGCCATCGTCGGCGCCGACGCAGCCAGCGTGGCGGCGGCGGTCAGCAACTGGGGCTTCGCCATCACTCCCGAAGCACTGGAAGGCGTGGCCCGCGACATCGGCGAAACCACCATCCTGGCGCGTGCCGGCGGTGCGCCGACCCTGGCCGTGGGCATCGCGCAGATCCTCCATCAGGTATTGCCGAGCGCCGGCTCCATGGCGTTCTGGTATCACTTCGCCATTCTGTTCGAGGCGCTGTTCATCCTCACCGCCGTGGACGCCGGCACCCGCGCCGGGCGCTTCATGCTCCAGGACCTGCTCGGCAACTTCGTGCCGGCCCTGCGCCGCACCGACTCCTGGGGCGCCAACATGCTGGCTACCGCTGGCTGTGTGGCGCTCTGGGGCTACCTGCTGTACCAAGGCGTGGTCGACCCGCTGGGCGGCATCAACACCCTGTGGCCGCTGTTCGGTATCTCCAACCAGATGCTCGCCGGCATCGCCCTGATGCTCTGCAGCGTGGTATTGATCAAGATGAAGCGGCAGCGCTACGTCTGGGTCACCCTGCTGCCGGCCGCCTGGCTGCTGATCTGCACCACGGTGGCGAGCCTGATCAAGCTATTCGATCCGAACCCGGCGGTCGGCTTCCTCGCCCTGGCCAGCAAGTACGCCGCGGCGATGGATGCTGGCCAGGTGCTGGCGCCGGCCAAGGACATCGGCCAGATGCAGAACGTGATCATGAACGCCTACACCAACGCTGGTCTCAGCCTGCTGTTCCTGGTAGTGGTGTTCAGCATCCTGTTCTACTCGCTGAAGGTCGGCCGTGCTGCCTGGGTCGTCGAGGAGCGCACCGACAAGGAAACGCCCTTCCAGGCGATTCCCGGCGCCTGATCCAGCTCCGGGCTCCTTCGGGAGCCCGGTCTTGAGCAAGAGAGGAGAGGTTCCGTGTTCAACGATCTCAGCCGCATGGGCAAATATCTCGGCCAGGCCGCCCGCATGCTGGTCGGCATGCCCGACTACGACACCTACGTCGAGCACATGCGCAGCAAGCATCCGGACCAGCCGGTGATGAGCTACGAGGATTTCTTCCGCGAGCGCCAGGACGCCCGCTACGGTGGCGGCAAGGGACGGCCGGTGCGTTGTTGTTGACTTTGGCGTAGGGTGGACAACGCCGCAGGCTTGTCCACCATGGTGGATGGCTTCGGCCATCCACCCTACATTAGATCGTTGCACCTGATTGAATCCCCGCGCCACGCTCCGCCGTGGCGCGTTTCGTTTCGAGGAACGCTTCATGTCCCAAGCCCCCATCCCGGTCACCGTGCTCAGCGGCTTTCTCGGTGCCGGCAAGACCACCCTGCTGCAGTACTTGCTCAAGGCCGAGCACGGTCTGCGGATCGCGGTGATCGAGAACGAATACAGCGAGACGCCGATCGACGGCCAACTGCTCGGCTCCGCGCCGGTCGAACTGATGACCCTGGCCAACGGCTGCGTCTGCTGCTCCATCCATGTCGAGCTGGAAAAGGCCCTGCTCCTCCTGCTGGAGCGCCTGGATGCTGGCGAGATCGACTTCGACCGCCTGGTCATCGAGTGCACCGGGCTGGCCGACCCGGCGCCGGTGGCGCAGACCTTCTTCGCCGACGACGAGCTGTGCGACCGCTATGTACTGGACGGCATCATCACCCTGGTGGATGCCGCCAATGCCGAACGCCACCTGCAGGAAGCCATCGCCCAGGCCCAGGTCGGCTTCGCCGACCGCATCCTGCTGAGCAAGACCGATCTGGTGGCGGACACCAAGGTCGAGGCGCTGAGCCAGCGTCTGCAGCGCATCAACCGCCGTGCGCCGATCCGCATCGTCGAGCACGGGTGCATCGACTTGAGCGTGCTGCTCGACGTGCGCGGCTTCAACCTCAACGCCGATTTCAGCCAGGCCCTGACCCTGCGCCCGCTCGTCCCGGCCGCCAGCAAGGACCGGATCGCCACTCTGGTGCTGCGCACCGAGCAGGCGCTGGACCTGGAACGGCTCGGCCTGTTCATGGAGGGTCTGCTGGCGCGCTACGGCGACTCGCTGCTGCGCTACAAGGGCGTGCTGAGCCTGGCCGGCGAGTCGCGGCGCATGGTGTTCCAGGGTGTGCTGCGCCTCTACGGCTTCGACTGGGCCGAGGAGTGGGGCGCGGACGAGCCGCGCGAGAGCGTGCTGGTGTTCATCGGCGACGATCTGCCGGAGGAAGAGATCCGCACGGGGTTTGCCGAGGTGCAGGGCTGACTCCGCAGGACTCGTAGGGTGGGTTAGACCGCAGGTCGTAACCCATCCCGCAATTTCAGAACTCACAAAAAAGCCCGGCACTTGGCCGGGCTTTTTAGTTACAGCGCCGAGGCTTACTTGCCGTACACCGGCAGGTGGGCGCAGATCGCCTTGACCTTCTCGCGCACGGCGTCGATCACCGCCGTGTTGTTCAGTTCGGCGAGGATGTCGCAGATCCAGCCGGCCAGCTCGCGGCATTCGGCTTCCTTGAAGCCGCGGGTGGTCACCGCCGGGGTGCCGATGCGCAGACCGGAAGTGACGAACGGCGAGCGCGGGTCGTTCGGCACGCTGTTCTTGTTCACGGTGATGAAGGCACGGCCCAGGGCGGCGTCCGCATCCTTGCCGGTGATGTCCTGCTTGATCAGGCTGAGCAGGAACAGGTGGTTCTGGGTGCCACCGGACACCACGTCGAAGCCGCGCTCGATGAACACCTGGGCCATGGTCTGGGCGTTCTTCACCACCTGCTGCTGGTATTCCTTGAATTCCGGCTGCAGGGCTTCCTTGAAGCACACCGCCTTGGCGGCGATCACGTGCTCCAGCGGGCCACCCTGGGCTCCCGGGAAGACCGCGGAGTTGAGCTTCTTCTCGATCTCCTCGTTCTTGCGGGCGAGGATCAGGCCGCCGCGCGGGCCGCGCAGGGTCTTGTGGGTGGTGGTGGTGACCACGTCGGCGAAGGGCACCGGGTTCGGATACACGCCGGCGGCGACCAGGCCGGCGACATGGGCCATGTCGACGAACAGGTAGGCACCGACCTTGTCGGCGATGGCGCGAAAGCGCGGGAAGTCCAGCACCTGGGAATAGGCGGAGAAGCCGGCGACGATCATCTTCGGCTGGTGCTCGACGGCCAGGCGCTCGACTTCGTCGTAGTCGATCAGGCCGTTGCTGTCGATACCGTACTGCACGGCGTGGTACAGCTTGCCGGAGGAGGACACGCTGGCGCCGTGGGTCAGATGGCCGCCGTGGGCCAGGCTCATGCCGAGGAGGGTGTCGCCGGCATTCAGCAGAGCCAGGTAAACCGCGGCGTTGGCCTGGGAGCCGGCATGCGGCTGGACGTTGGCGTAGTCGGCGCCGAACAGCTGCTTGGCGCGGTCGATGGCCAGTTGCTCGACGATGTCGACGTATTCGCAGCCGCCGTAGTAGCGCTTGCCCGGATAGCCTTCGGCGTACTTGTTGGTGAGTACCGAACCCTGAGCCTCCATCACGGCGGGGCTGGTGTAGTTCTCGGACGCGATCAGCTCGATGTGATCTTCCTGACGCTGGGCTTCTTGCTCCATGGCGGCGAACAGTTCGGCATCGTAACGGGCGAGGGTCAAATCACGGCTGAACATGGCAATCCCCTGGGTTCGGCTGGGCGGTAAATTAAAGAGGGCGCGAATTCTACCCTATCCGCAGCGGACCGGCACATGAAACACGATCAACTGTGGACGAGCCGGGCTCATCCGGCGGGCTGCGACGCCTCCCTTCAGTAAAGCCGCTCGCCGCCGGCGATGCCCCCTCGGCTGGTTTGCCTGGCGCATTTCGGGTAGCTTTGCCGGCACGCGCGGGGGGGGCCGGGCAGCCGGTGTCACCGAGCTGTCGCGGATCGCCGTTCGGCCGCACCCCCGTCTTCCATGCTTCCACTTTCTGGTCGAAACCAAGGTCATCCATGGCTCAATACGTCTACACCATGCATCGGGTCAGCAAGGTCGTGCCCCCGAAGCGTGAAATCCTCAAGGACATTTCCCTGTCGTTCTTCCCCGGCGCCAAGATTGGCGTGCTCGGCCTCAACGGCGCGGGCAAGTCGACCCTGCTGCGGATCATGGCCGGGGTCGACACCGAGTTCGACGGCGAGGCCCGGCCGATGCCCGGCATCAAGGTCGGCTACCTGCCGCAGGAGCCGCAGCTCGATCCGGAGAAGACCGTGCGCGACATCGTCGAGGAGGCGGTGGGCGAGATCAAGCAGGCCCAGGCCCGCCTCGACGAGGTCTACGCCGCCTACGCCGAGCCGGACGCCGACTTCGACGCCCTGGCCGCCGAACAGGCCAAGCTGGAGGCGATCCTCCAGGCGTCCGACGGCCACAACCTCGAGCGCCAGCTGGAGGTCGCCGCCGACGCCCTGCGCCTGCCGCCGTGGGAGGCGAAGATCGAGCACCTCTCCGGCGGCGAGAAGCGCCGCGTGGCGCTGTGCCGCCTGCTGCTGTCGGCGCCGGACATGCTGCTGCTGGACGAGCCGACCAACCACCTGGACGCCGATTCCGTGGCCTGGCTGGAGCACTTCCTCCACGGCTTCCCGGGCACTGTGGTGGCGATCACCCACGACCGCTACTTCCTTGACAACGTCGCCGGCTGGATCCTCGAACTGGACCGCGGCCACGGCATCCCCTTCGAGGGCAACTACTCGCAGTGGCTGGAATCCAAGGCCGCCCGTCTGAGCCAGGAAGCCAAGGCCGAAGCCGCCCACGCCAAGGCGATGAAGGCCGAACTGGAATGGGTGCGCCAGGGCGCCAAGGGCCGCCAGGCCAAGTCCAAGGCCCGCCTGCAGCGTTTCGAGGAGATGCAGTCCCAGGAATTCCAGAAGCGCAGCGAGACCAACGAGATCTACATCCCGGCTGGTCCGCGGCTGGGCGACA
The DNA here is from genome assembly GCF_054779355.1 of Azotobacter armeniacus. Taxonomy (NCBI): domain Bacteria; kingdom Pseudomonadati; phylum Pseudomonadota; class Gammaproteobacteria; order Pseudomonadales; family Pseudomonadaceae; genus Azotobacter; species Azotobacter armeniacus. Next base: position 72,088 of record NZ_BAAGYK010000005.1, on the reverse strand, counting down.
AGGTCATCGAGTTCGGCCACGTGCGCAAGGGCTATGGCGACCGCGTGCTGATCGACGACCTGTCCTTCGCCGTGCCCAAGGGCGCCATCGTTGGGGTGATCGGCGGCAACGGCGCGGGCAAGTCGACCCTGTTCCGCATGATTCTCGGCAAGGAAACCCCGGACGCCGGCAGCATCGACATCGGCGATACCGTGCAGGTCGCCAGCGTCGACCAGAGCCGCGACAACCTGGACGGCAGCAAGACCGTCTGGGAGCAGGTGTCCGACGGCCTCGACATGATCCGCATCGGCAACTACGAGGTGCCCTCGCGCAGCTACGTGGGCCGTTTCAACTTCAAGGGCGCCGACCAGCAGAAGTTCGTCAAGGACCTCTCCGGCGGTGAGCGCGGTCGCCTGCACCTGGCGCTGACCCTGAAGCAGGGCGGCAACGTGCTGCTGCTCGACGAACCGTCCAACGACCTCGACGTGGAGACCCTGCGCGCCCTGGAAGAGGCGCTGCTGGACTTCCCCGGCTCGGCCATCGTGATCTCCCACGACCGCTGGTTCCTCGACCGCATCGCCACCCACATCCTCTCCTACGAGGACGATTCCAGCGTGGTGTTCTTCGAGGGCAACTACACCGAGTACGAGGCCGACCGCAAGAAGCGCCTCGGCGACGCCGCCGCCCAGCCGCACCGGGTGCGCTACAAGAAGCTGGCGTAACCGTCGCGATACGCCGTACAGCAAAAAGCCCCGTACCGAATGGCCGGGGCTTTTTGCTGGTGCCTGCGGGAGGGGACAACCCGCCGGGCGGCGGCGTAGCCCGGCCTCCGATGGCGGGTTACAACCCGCCCTACGCCGGCTGCCCGTTCTCGTCGAAGTTCAGCAGCGTGACTTCGTCGTCGGCGTCGGTGATCTCGGCCTGACGCAGGGCACCATTGGCGTGGTAGCTGTAGACGTGCTGCAGCTCCAGTTCGCCATAGACGATCTTCTCCATCTTGATCAAGCGGTCCTGTTCGTCGAAGTGGCCGCGGAAGAAGGTGTTGCGGTTGTGGAGACCGGCCTCGTCGAGTTCGTTCATCAGCTTCAGCGGCAGCTTGATGCCGCTGTAGGTGACGAAGTGGCGGCAGGTGCCGGAAGCTTCGCTGCTCATGTTCACTCTCGTTCGTGTGGTTTTTCGGAGGGCGCGATGATCGCACAAAGCGCGGGCCGGGCGGCATGGTGGCGCAGGTCCGGCATTCCATCGGGAGCGGAGCTTTCGCCTACCCGTGGTTGGTGATATCGACGAGCAGGCATGAAGCAATCAATCGATAGACAGAGCAGTGATGATGAAAACAGCGGTATTCGCAATCTCCCTGGTAATGCTCCTCGGCCTCGGCAACCGCGTGGCTGCCCATGACGATCACCATCATCATGACTGGCGGCACTGGTGGGGCGGCGAGCGAAAGGAGGAGTTCCGGGACGGTCCGTGCGAGGTGAAGATCGAGTCGAAGCGCGGAGAGTACAAGCGGGAGGTGAAATGCAAGGACGGGATCGGGGCCCGCTGGCGTGGCGAATGGAAGGAGGAGTTCAGGGATGGCCAGTGTTGGGTCAAACAGGAGGCGAAGCGCGACGAGTTCAAGGAAGAGGTCAAGTGCAATGACTGAGGTCCGTGCGTTCCTCCCTGGAAAACGGCGACCGGACGAGCCCGCCTGGCCGGGCTGCGAAAAAGCGGCTAATACCCAATAGGGTCGCCTCGCGACCCTTCGCTAGCTGGCTGCCGCGAAAGGAGGTGAGGTTTCGCAATGGACGATTGCCGAGGGTTTTCGAGAGCTCTTGACCCTCCGGGGCTGCTGGCCAGTCCACTGTTGAAACGGAGGAGAAAACGATGGCAGCGGAAAAGAGCGTCAGCCGCGTGAACGGCGTCGACCTGGAGGTACTCAAGGCAACTATCGGCGCCATCCAGAAGGATCCCGCCCTGGGGGCCTGCAGGTTTCGGGCGCGCAACAGGTGGCTCGGCGCCACGCGCAACTGCAGCACGATTGCCGGATTCCACGGCGCCGGACAGGAGATCGCCCACGGGCAGCCGTTCGAGCTGCACGCGGACGAGCCCGCCGTCCTGGCCGGCGAGGATCGGGCCGCCAATCCGGTCGAGCATCTGCTCAATGCTCTGGCCGGCTGCATCACCACCAGCATGGTCGCCCATGCGGCCGTGCGCGGCATCCCCATCGACGAGCTGGAGTCGGAGCTGGAGGGCGACATCGACCTGCGCGGTTTCCTTGGGCTGGACCCCGAAGTGCCCAAGGGCTACACGCACATCCGCGTGAAGTTCCGGGTGAAGACCGCCCCGGAAAACCTCGGGCTGCTGAAGGAGCTGGCAGCGTTCTCGCCGGTATACAACACGCTGATCCACGGTGCTCGGGTGGATATCGACATCGAGGCGCGCTGAGGTCCGGCATGCGGAGATTGCGCACCAGGCTGCGCTTCGGGCAAGCTGCGACGCCGGCGGGCCGGGCTTTTTCCGGCCCCATGCGGATATTTTCGGAGCGAGACGGCACATGCTTTCCAAACTCCTGATCGGCCTGCTCGGGCCCGTGGTCAAGGTGCTCGTCGGGAAGGTCCTGGATGAGCTCTCCGACTGGCTGTTCGAGCGGATCGGGGAAGTTCTCCGCCGACGCCGGGCGGAAAACCTCGACAAGGCCGAGGCCAGGGCCGCGCAGGCGGATGAGCGGGTGCGCCAGGCCAGTACGCCGGACGAGGCGCGCGAGCAGGAGACGGTCGCCCGGGTCTGGCGCGAGGTGGCGGAAATGCTCCGCGAGGAGAACGAGGCCCTGAGGGCGGAGCTGGAGGTCGTGCGGCGCAGCGCCGACCGCCAGGCGCAGCAGGCAGTCGCTGCCTTGCCCCTCGACCAGGTCGTCGAGCCGGGCGGAGAGGCGCTCAAGAGCGACAAAGGCGGGCGGCTGCTCCGGCTCGATAGACCCTCCGCCAATCGATAGGAGCGAAGCCGGAGGCGAGAGCTTTCGGGGATCTTCTGTACCGTGCAGCGATATCCGGTAACGAGCGCGAGAACGAACAGCGAACCATGATTGTCACCAAACAAGAGGCATCCGCCTTCATCCAGGGTTATACGGGGCTCATGCTGGAAGTCCTTGGGCTGGAGGCCGCCGACTCCGATCTGGCACTTTCCGAGCTGATCGCGGCCGGCCGTGCGAAATATCTGGCCGGCCCTTCCCGGCTCGACAGTGCCCTGCGTGGGTTGGCAGGCAAGTCGCAGGCGGTGCCGCCGGAGGTGGTGGCCGCCGTGCGCAGCCTCGAAGTCAAGGCGTGGGTCTACCTCAGGGATACGCGGGCCTATTCCATCTTCATCGATCCAGACGGTCAGGCTGCCTATGGCGTGCTTGGTCTGACGGAGCGGTTTCGCAACATCCTGGGCGATTCGGGCGCTGTCGTGGAGACCGGGCTCATGTGCTATGGAGGCCGCTATGTGTCCGACGGCATCGTGACCTCGGTGGCCTGGCTCGGGCGCAACTACAGGCAGGAGTTCACCGCCCTGCTGGGTGAGCTGCGGGCACAGGGAAAGTTCCACACCCGCTGTCCGGCCTGACGCCACCCCCGGCGTGGGCGTCGAGGTCCGGCCGGCGCAAGGTCGTCACAGCCTGTCGTTTCGTCTTCAGTAGTGATACCAGCGCAGTTGCAGGCTCACCTCGCTGGCCGGCGCGCCTTGCTGGCTGAATTCGCGGCGGGCGGACAGGCGCAGGCCGAGATTGCCGGCGATTTCCCACTGCTGGGCGAGACTCAGTTCGCGGCGCACCTCGCCGTTGTGGAAGTAGTCGGCGCTGGCCTCGAGGCCGAGGTTGCCCAGCCGGTTGCGCCATAGCAGCCCGGCGTCGAAGCCGGCAGCCGGGCTGAGGAGGGCGGCGAAGTCCTCGTTCTGCTCCAGCCTGGCGGTGGCCAGGGCGAAGCCGAGCAGTTCATCGTCGAGCTGCCAGGTGAAGCCGGCGCCGCCGCTCAGATGGCCGACCAACTGTTCGTCGTCGTGGCGGCCCTTGCCGATGACCCGCTCCAGCCCACCGCCGACCTGCCAGGACCAAGGGGAGAGCAGGGCGCTGCGCGGGGTCAGCGAGCGGATGTTGGCCACGTCCAACTGCTGCAGCTGCCAGTGGTTGCCCTCGTACTGGCGCAGCTTGAGCTGGGCGATCTCGATCTGCGCGCCGAGGGGGAAGCCGTCGAGGTTGTCCTGCAGGTCGTGATAGGCCATGCGCAGGCCGTACTCGGCGAAGCTGTGCTGCTCGCGGTTGCCGAGGCCGAGCTGCCAGGTACGTGACGGGTGGCCGTTTTCCGGCTGCACGGGGCGCTCCTCGGCGAGGCGCGGCGGCGGGTTGCGGTTAATCGCCTGCAACAGGCGGTAGCTGTCGCGGGCGCTGGCTTCGTCGCGCGCCTCGCCGCTCTTGCGGTAGCGGATCAGCCGGTAGGCGGCGTCCTGGACCAGCGCCCGGCGCTCGGCCGGCAGCGCCTGGAAGGCCGGGCTGGCGAGCGGGGCGCTGTCCGCGGCCAGACGCTGCGTCCAGTCCTGCTCCGCGCGGCTCAGCGGCTTGGCGCGTGAGAGCAGCTCCTTCTCCCGCGAGGGGCGATAGTCGGCGCGCTCGATCAGTCCGGCCTGCTCCACCGCACGTACGGTGTCGGCGGGGATGGCGGTGAGGGGGAACTGGTCGGTCAGTTCCAGGCCCGGGCGGGCGATTTCCAGCAGCTCAAGCAGGCGGTAGGAGCAATTCTCGTCGAAGAAGAAGTAGTCGAACTGGATCTGCTGCAGTTCCCAGACGTGCTCGACCATTCGCCCGCTTTCCTCGGCACTGAGGTTCAGCCGGTACTCCCAGAGGTCACGGTTTTCCAGGCGGCTGTATTCGGCGAGCTTTTCCCGGTAGGGCAGCAGGGCGAAGAGGCCGGGATAGCCGCCCATCAGGCCCTTCCAAGCATACAGGATGCTGTTGTCGCTACCCTCGATGTAGGCGCCGAAGTTCAGCGCATAGCTGAGTAGGACGCTGCCCTGGGTGTCGATGTCGGGCGGGTCGATGCGCAGCAGGGTGTGGCCGAACATCGACGAGGGACTGTTCAGGTAGGCGGCGGGAAACACCAGCACGGTGCTGTGCGGGGCGATGTCTGCATACCAGTCGGCATATTCGCGGCACTGCGGCTGTGGCAGGTCGTCCAGGCCCAGCCGCTCGCGCAGCCAGCGGGTACGTGCCGGGAAGCGGCACTGGGAATGGCGGTCGGCAAGGGCCGGTTCCCGGTAGAGGGCGGCCAGGGTGGCGGCGAGCTCCGCCGTCGGGTCGTGCTCGCCCCGTTCGGCCAGGAAGAATGCATCGTCGTCGACATGGCTGCGCCAGCCGCCCAGCCGGTCGTGCTGGTAGTGGCCGAGGGCGAGCCAGAAGGGGTCTGCGGCCAGCTCGTGCAGGCGCGCCGCCGGCAGTTGCGGCGCGGCCTGGAGCGCGGCGCAGGCGCCGCCCAGCAGAAGGGGAAGCAGGCGTTTGGGCATGAAGGGATGGGGCGATCGAAGAGGAGGGTGCCCGCCGGAGCGGGCACGAGGCGGCGCCGGGCCAGCGGCCCGGCCAGGATCAGGCCTGCTCGGCGTATTTGGCCAGGCGGGCGTCCTTCTTCAGCACGGCGAGGGTGGCGCTGTGCACGTCCTCGGCGGTGACGTCGGCGGAGCTGAAGATTTCCGCGAAATGTTCATGGGTCACGGCAGCAAAGTGGGCACGGTCTTCCGGCTGCACGCCGAGCACCACGGCGTAGGTGCTCAGGGCTTCGCCTTCGCCCTTGGCCATGTCCTCGGAAAGCTCGTCCATGATGCCGCCCAGCACCAGCATCGGCTTGCCATGGTAGGCCAGGGCACCGTCGGTACGGCAGCCGTTGGTGCCGGAGGTCATGCCGAAGGTGGCGTTGCCCGAGGAACCGTTGGTGGTCGAGGCGACCAAGTGCGAGGCCATACCGCGTTGTCCTTTGAACAGCATGTTGCCCCAGCCGCAGCCCGGACCGCCCGGTGCCTCGGCGAAGGCATTGAGGGAAGCGACGGCGAACAGGGAACCCAGCAGAATCCTTTTCATTGATGATCTCTTCTTCTTCATGTGGAGAAACGGGCCGGTCCTTGCCGGCGCGGTGCGCAGCATTTTGCAATGCCGTGAGGCTGTCAAGGTGGTCGCCCCGGTGGTGGCAAGGCGCTTGATGCAGATCACTGCATATCGCCCAGTCTGGGCCACACTGAACATGAGTATGGTTGATTCTCGGGAGCGAACATGTCCGACGCCTTCGATCCACAGGGTACCCTGGAGCGCCTGTATTGGGAGTATCGCCAGCGGGTCGAGGCCATTCGCGGCGATCTCGGCCAGTCGCATGACGCGGACGCCGTCGAGCAGGCTGGCGAGCGGCAGAACGACGATGTCCTGCATGCCCTGCTGGCCGAGGCAGAGGCGGGCATGCACCAGGTCGAGCGGGCCCGCCGGCGGCTGGTGGAGGGCCGCTATGGCATGTGCCGGCGCTGTGGCCAGCCGATCGAGCCGGCACGGCTGGCCGCGCTGCCGGTCGCCGAGCTCTGCCTGCACTGTGCGGGGCTGGAACACTGAAGCTTGCCTGAAGCTTGCCGTGGCTGGTCGCCTGCCTCGCGGCATCCGGGGGGTGCCTTGCAGCTGGCTGGTGTGAAGGCCAGAATGGCAACTGTTTTTCCCCTCTCCGCGGCCCCAGGCCGCCCGATGTAAGGACTCCCGATGCCCGACTCCGTTGCTGCCGGCCTGCGCCTGGCACCCAATGAGCTGACCCGTCCCTTCGACTCCGCCCAGTTCGTCTTCGCCAGTACCGACGAGCTGGAGCCCTTCCGCGGTGTGCTCGGTCAGGAGCGAGCGGTGGAGGCGCTGCAGTTCGGCGTGGCGATGCCGCGTCCGGGATACAACGTCTATGTCATGGGTGAGCCAGGCACCGGCCGCTTCTCCTACGTCAAGCGCTATCTCCAGACCGAAGCCAAGCGCCTGGAGAGCCCCTCGGACTGGGTCTACGTCAATCACTTCGAGGAACCCCGCGAGCCGCGTTCGCTGCAGCTCGCTGCAGGCAGCGCCAGCGAGTTCATCACCGACATCAATTTGCTGATCGACAATCTGCTGGCGACCTTTCCGGCAGTGTTCGAGACGCCGACCTACCAGCAGAAGAAGAGCGCCATCGACCGTGGCTTCAACCAGCGCTACGACCGCGCCCTGGACTGCATCGAGCGACTGGCGCTGGATAAGGGGATTGCCCTGTACCGCGACAGCACCAATATCGCCTTCACTCCAATGAAGGACGGCAAGACGCTGGACGAGGCCGATTTCGCCTTGCTGCCGGAGATCGAGCGCGAGCGTTTCCACAAGGACATCGGCAGTCTCGAGGAGCGCCTCAACGAGGAGCTGTCCAGCCTGCCGCAGTGGAAGCGTGAGTCGAGCAACCAACTGCGCCAGCTTAACGAGGAAACCATCACCCTGGCCCTGCAGCCGCTGCTCGCGCCGCTCTCGGAGAAGTACGCCGAAAGCGCCGGCGTCTGCGCCTATTTGCAGGCGATGCAGGTCAATTTGCTGCGCACCGTGGTCGAGCTGCTGGGCGACGAGAACGCGACGGATGCACAGCGGCGCGCGCTGCTGGTCGAGCAGTACTGCCCGAGCCTGGTGGTCGGCCACCACAGTCAGGGCGGCGCGCCGGTGGTGTTCGAGCCGCATCCCACCTACGACAACTTGTTCGGCCGCATCGAATACGGCACTGACCAGGGCGCGCTCTACACCAGTTATCGACAGCTGCGTCCGGGCGCGCTGCACCGCGCCACCGGCGGCTTCCTGATCCTCGAGGCGGAGCGGCTGCTCGGCGAGCCCTTCGTCTGGGATGCCCTCAAGCGAGCCCTGCATTCGCGCCAGCTGAAAATGGAGTCGCCGCTGGCCGAGCTGGGTCGCCTGGCGACCGTGACCCTCACCCCGCAGGTCATTCCGTTGCAGGTCAAGGTGGTAATCGTTGGCTCGCGGCAGCTCTACTACGCGCTGCAGGAGGTAGATCCGGACTTCCAGGAGATGTTCCGTGTGCTGGTGGATTTCGACGAGGAGATTCCCCTCGCCGACGACAGCCTCGAGCAGTTCGCCCAACTGCTCAAGACGCGCACCTCGGAGGAGGGCATGGCCCCCCTGACCTCCGCGGCGGTGGCGCGCCTGGCGACCTACAGCGCGCGTCTGGCTGAGCACCAGGGGCGGCTGTCGGCGCGCATCGGCGACCTCTTCCAGCTGGTCAGCGAAGCCGACTTCGTCCGCCAGCTGGCCGGCGAGGCGCTGACCGACGTCGGCCACATCGAACGCGCCCTGAAGGCCAAGGAGACCCGCACCGGACGGGTTTCGGCGCGCATTCTCGACGACATACTCGCCGGGATCATCCTGATCGACACCGAGGGCGCGGCGATCGGCAAGTGCAACGGGCTCACCGTGCTGGAGATTGGCGACTCCGCCTTCGGTGTGCCGGCGCGGATCTCCGCCACTGTCTATCCGGGCGGCTCGGGAATCGTCGATATCGAGCGCGAGGTCAACCTCGGGCAGCCGATTCACTCCAAGGGGGTGATGATCCTCACCGGCTACCTGGGCAGCCGCTATGCTCAGGAGTTTCCACTGGAGATCTCCGCGAGCATCGCCCTGGAGCAGTCCTACGGCTATGTCGACGGCGACAGCGCCTCCCTCGGCGAAGTCTGCACGCTGATCTCGGCGCTGTCGCGCACGCCGCTCAAGCAGTGCTTCGCCATCACTGGCTCGATCAACCAGTTCGGCGAGGTGCAGGCGGTCGGTGGGGTCAACGAGAAGATCGAGGGCTTCTTTCGTCTGTGCGAGGCGCGTGGCCTGACCGGCGAGCAAGGGGTGATAGTCCCGCGCGCCAACGTCACCAACCTGATGCTCGACGAGCGTGTGCTGCAGGCGGTGCGTGCCGGACGCTTCCATGTCTATGCGGTGCGCCAGGTGGATGAGGCGCTTAGCCTGCTGCTCGGCGAGCCGGCCGGCGCGCCGGACGAACAGGGCCGCTTCCCGGCGGGCAGCGTCAATGCCCGGGTGGTCGAACGGCTGCGGGAAATCGCCGAAATGGGCATGGAGGAAGATTCCGGCAAGGCGAAGGAGCCGCAGATCGGTATTCAGGAGTGAGTGCGCTCCGCCCGTCTGGCGGACTTGAGTGGCCGAATGCCGCATGTCAGCTCCCCTGCTCCCGGATTCGTTCACAGATTTATCCACAGGTTCCACTGGTTGGGTGGAAGCAAAAAGTTTTCTGGGTGGCTGTGTGGAGTGTAGGCTGAAAGCATGACCCTAAAGGGGGATTGCCCTATGTCACGCACACTCTGCCTGACCCGGAACTGTCTGGGTCTGATCGTTCGCATTGAATTGGCAACACGTCCGCTGGCGGGAGAGCAGGGGCTGTGGACGCTGCTCTTCGCCGCCGGTTTATCCGGGGCACAGCCGTCCTCGGTCAAGGCGCAGGGGCCGTTCCGCGGGCCGCTGGCGGCACAGCGGGTGCTCGACGAGGTCGCTACGACCCTGGCCGGGGTAGGCTATCAGGAATGCGCCGACCCGCTCATCTGGCGCCTCCATCTGCAGGCCGAGCTGCGTCGGCTGAACGGTCCGCGGCGCTGTCATCCGGGGAGCTGCGAATCCCGACCGGAGGCCTGAGGGCGCTGCTGCTCGATACTTTTACGGCGGAAGTGGAGATGCCGTCCGCTGGTCTCCAGAGGAATTCTCTGCTTTCCGTTCATAAGGTTATCCACAGTGGATGGGGATATGTTGCCGGGCATTTCGGCCGCCGGGGACGTCTTTGTCCCGCTCCTGGCCATGGGTATACTCGCCGCCGGTTTTGGCTGAGTGGATGTTCCATGGAACGCTTTATCGAAAATACGATGTATACCTCCCGCTGGCTGCTGGCACCGATCTATCTGGGTCTGTCCCTGGCCCTGCTGGCGCTGACCTTGAAATTCTTTCAGGAGGTCTATCACCTGCTGCCGCATGTGTTCGAAATGGCCGAGGCGGAGCTGATCCTGGTACTGCTCTCGATGATCGACATGTCGCTGGTCGGCGGGCTGCTGGTGATGGTGATGATCTCTGGCTACGAAAATTTCGTGTCCCAGCTGGACATCGACGAGGGCAAGGAAAAGCTCGACTGGCTGGGCAAAATGGATTCTGGTTCGCTGAAGCTGAAAGTAGCCGCCTCCATCGTGGCCATTTCCTCGATCCACCTGCTGCGCGTGTTCATGGATGCGCAGAAGATCCCCAACGACAAGCTGCTGTGGTACGTGATCCTCCACATAACCTTCGTCGTTTCGGCCTTCGTCATGAGCTATCTGGAGAAAATGACCAGGCACGCCCATTGAAGCGGCCGTTTTCGGGACGCCCTTCGCTCGTGGCGGTGGCGTACTTGCGGATGTGTCCCGGCCATCATCCTTTCAGCCCCGCTCCTGCGCTTGTGCTAGTCTGTCGGGCCTTTTCAGAGACTGGAGCTGCGGCATGACCGAACTCAACCTTTCCACCGACGAGGCCCGCGTCAGCTACGGTATCGGGCGCCAGTTGGGCGACCAGATCCGCGACAATCCGCCACCGGGGGTCAGCCTCGAGGCGGTGCTGGCCGGCCTGGCCGATGCCTTCGTCGGTCAGCCCAGTCGCGTCGAGCCGGCCGCGCTGTCGGCCAGCTTCAAGGCGATCCGCGACCGCATGCAGGCCGAAGCCCAGGGCAAGGCCGAGGCGGCTGCCGCCGAGGGTGTCGCCTTCCTCGCCGAGAACGCCAAGCGCGAGGGCGTCACCGTGCTGGCCTCGGGCTTGCAATACGAAGTCCTGACTGCCGGCGAGGGCCGCAAGCCGGGTCGCGAAGACCATGTGCGGACCCACTATCACGGGACCCTGATCGACGGCAGCGTGTTCGACAGCTCCTACCAGCGCGGCCAGCCGGCCGAGTTCCCGGTCGGCGGCGTGATCGCCGGCTGGACCGAGGCCCTGCAGCTGATGAACAGCGGCAGCAAATGGCGTCTCTGTGTGCCGAGCGAGCTGGCCTATGGCGATCAGGCCATCGGCAGCATTCCGCCGCACAGCGTGTTGGTGTTCGACGTCGAACTGCTGGACGTGCTGTAAGACGCGAGCCCTGCGGGTTGCGCAAGCGAAAACGAAGAAGCCGGGCCATCGAGGCCCGGCTTCTTCATTCTGGCCGGTGCTGGAGGGGCTGTCAGTGGGTGCGTGCCACGGCGAAGCGGCTCAGTTCGATGAGGGCGTCGCGGTATTCGCCGTGCGGCAGTAGGTCCAGGCTGGCGATGGCGCGCTCGGCGTGTTCGCGTGCCAGGCGGGCGGTGTAGTCCAGGGCGCCGGCGGCTTCCACGGCAGCGACGATGGCCGCCAGATCCTCGATGCCGCCTTTCTGGATCGCCCGGCGTACCAGGGCGGCCTGCTCCGGGGTCCCTTCGCGCATGGTGTAGATCAGCGGCAGGGTCGGCTTGCCTTCGGCCAGGTCGTCGCCGACGTTCTTGCCGAGGGTCTCGGCATCGCCGCGATAGTCGAGCAGGTCATCCACCAGTTGGAAGGCGATGCCGAGCGAATCGCCGAAGCGGCGCAGCGCCTCGGTCTGGTCGGCGCTGGCGCCGGCCAGGATGGCAGCGCCGTGGCTCGCGGCCTCGAAGAGCATCGCAGTCTTGCCGCGTATGACTTCCATATAGGTCTCTTCCGTGGTGCTGGCATCGCGCACCTTGGACAGCTGCAGCACCTCGCCCTCGGCGATCACCCGGGTGGCCTGGGACATGATGCGCATCACCGGCATGGAGGCCAACTCGATCAGCATTTCGAAGCAGCGGGCATAGAGGAAATCGCCAACCAGTACGCTCGGCGCATTGCCCCACAGGGCGTTGGAGGTGGAGCGGCCGCGACGCAGATCAGAGTCGTCGACCACGTCGTCGTGCAGCAGGGTGGATGTGTGCAGGAACTCGATGGCGGCGGCCAGCAGGCGCATCCGATCGTCGCACTTGCCGAGGGCGTTGCCGCAGAGTAGCACCAGCAGCGGACGCAGGCGCTTGCCGCCGGCAGAGATGATATAGTCGCCGATCGTTTCCACCAAAGGGACACGCGATGTGAGCTGTTTGCGGATGATGCCGTCAACAGCGCTGAAATCGTCCGCGACCACGCGGTAAAAGGCCTGGGGTTGCATCAACGCCTCGAGCTCCTGATCAGTTGCCGCGGCATGCTAGGTGGCGGGGTATGGGCTGTCAAGGCGAGGGCTGACGGCGCTTGCGTGGCTTCTGCCGCTTGCGTACAATCGCTGGCCCTAACTTCCCTGGGTATTTCCCTGTCTTACGCAATTGCGCGGGCGGTCATCCAGTCTGCGCAGCCATGCCGGTCAATGACTCCTTCTATAAAGCACCGGGTGAGCAGGATTAACGGAGACATACCATGTACGCAGTAATCGTGACCGGCGGCAAGCAATACAAGGTTGCCGAAGGCGAATTCCTCAAGATCGAAAAGCTCGAAGTCGGCACCGGCGACGCGGTGACCTTCGATCGCGTGCTGCTGGTCGGCAACGGTGACGACGTGAAAATCGGCGCGCCGCTGGTCGACGGCGCCAAGGTGACCGCCGAGGTCGTGAGCCAGGGCCGCCACGACAAGGTGAGCATCATCAAGTTCCGCCGCCGCAAGCATCACATGAAGCACCAAGGCCACCGTCAGTGGTTTACCGAAGTCAAAATCACTGGCATCCAGGCCTGATTGCTGTTCTTGCCTGAATCCTTGAATCTGGAGTACTGAACTCATGGCACACAAAAAAGCTGGCGGTTCTACCCGCAACGGTCGCGACTCGGAAAGTAAACGCCTTGGCGTGAAGATCTTCGGCGGCCAGGCCATCAAGGCCGGTAGCATCATCGTGCGTCAGCGCGGCACCCAGTTCCACGCCGGTTTCGGTGTCGGCATGGGCAAGGATCACACCCTGTTCGCGAAAGTGGAAGGTGTGGTCAAGTTCGATGTGAAAGGTGCCTTCGGTCGTCGCTACGTGAGCGTCGTATCGGCCTGATCGCGGCATTGCCGGAAAAGCCCTGTCATGCGACGGGGCTTTTTTGTTTCTGTATCCTGTATTCCTCGTTTCATTCAGCCCGTCCCATTGGCGGGAGGCGTACCTCATGAAATTCGTCGATGAAGTTTCGATTTTTGTAAAGGCCGGTGACGGTGGAAACGGCATGATGAGCTTTCGTCGCGAGAAGTTCATCGAAAAGGGCGGCCCCAATGGCGGCGACGGCGGTGACGGCGGCTCCGTGTACATGGAGGCCAGCGAGAGCCTTAATACCCTGGTGGACTACCGCTACACTCGTCGCTTCGAGGCGCAACGCGGCGAGAAGGGGGGCAGCTGCGACTGCACCGGGGCCAAGGGCGAGGATCTGATCCTGCCGGTGCCGGTCGGCACCACGGTGATCGATGCTGGCACTCAGGAAATCATTGGCGACCTGACCCGGGCCGGGCAGCGCCTGCTGGTCGCCCAGGGGGGCTGGCATGGTCTGGGCAATACCCGCTTCAAGTCCAGCACCAACCGCGCGCCGCGGCAGACTACGCCGGGCAAGCCGGGCGATGCGCGGGATCTCAAGCTGGAGCTGAAGGTGCTGGCCGACGTCGGTCTGCTCGGCTTGCCGAATGCCGGCAAGAGCACCTTCATCCGTGCGGTGTCGGCAGCCAAGCCTAAGGTCGCCGAGTATCCCTTCACCACTCTGGTACCGAACCTGGGGGTGGTCAGCGTCGGGCGCTACAAGAGCTTCGTGGTCGCCGACATTCCCGGCTTGATCGAGGGTGCGGCGGAGGGGGCGGGGCTGGGCATCCGCTTCCTCAAGCATCTGGCGCGTACCCGCCTGCTGCTGCATCTGGTGGACATGGCGCCGCTGGACAGCAGTGATCCGGCCGATGCGGCGGAAACCATCCTGTGCGAACTGGAGAAGTTCAGCCCGGCGCTGATCGAGCGCGAGCGCTGGCTGGTGCTGAACAAGGCCGACCAACTGCTCGACGCGGAGCGCGAGGAGCGGCTGCGCGCAGTGGTCGAGCGGCTTGACTGGCGGGGGCCGGTGTACGTGGTCTCCGCGCTGGAACGCGAGGGCACCGAGGCGCTCTGCCAGGACATCATGCACTACCTGGACGAGCGCGCCCTGCGCATCGTTGAGGAGCCGGAATATGCCGAGGCGCTGGCTGAACTGGACCAGCGCATCGAGGACGAGGCACGCGCGCGTCTGCAGGCGCTGGATGATCGGCGGGCGCTGCGCCGCGCCGGCCTGAAGAGCGCCGATGCGTTGGAGGACGAAGATGACTTCGACAATGAAGATGACGGCGACGGGCCGGAAATCTTCTACGTGCGATGATCCTGTGGGGCGGGCGGGGTCCGTCCGTAATTGGCGGCGGGTCGGGCTCGCCGTCTGACTGACAGAGCGGAAAGGCGGAGATGATGCGCGATAAGGTAACAGGTGCGCGGCGTTGGGTGGTAAAGATCGGCAGTGCCTTGCTGACTGCCGACGGTCGCGGTCTGGATCGCTCTTCGATGGCGGTCTGGGTCGAGCAGATGGTGGCGCTGCAAGAGGCCGGCGTGGAGCTGGTGCTGGTGTCCTCCGGCGCGGTGGCGGCCGGCATGAGCCGGCTGGGCTGGAATGTCCGGCCGAAGGCCATACATGAGCTGCAGGCAGCGGCCGCGTTGGGGCAGATGGGGCTGGTGCGGGCCTGGGAGTCGAGCTTCGCCGAACACGGCCGGCATACCGCGCAGATCCTGCTGACCCATGATGACCTTTCCGATCGCAAGCGCTACTTGAATGCCCGCAGCACTCTGCGCACCCTGCTGGATCTTGGTGTTATCCCGGTGATCAACGAGAACGACACCGTAGTCACCGACGAAATCCGCTTCGGCGACAACGATACTCTGGCAGCGCTGGTGGCCAACCTGGTAGAGGCGGACCTGCTGGTCATCCTTACCGACCGCGACGGCATGTTCGATGCCGATCCCCGCCACAATCCTGATGCCCAACTGATCTTCGAGGCGCGCGCTGACGATCCGCGTCTGGATGGCGCGGCCGGCTCCATTGGCGGCGCCCTGGGTCGCGGCGGCATGCAGACCAAGCTGCGCGCGGCGCGGCTGGCGGCCCGCTCCGGCGCCCATACGGTGATCATCGGTGGGCGTATCGCCAGGGTTCTGGACCGGCTCAAGGCCGGTGAGCGACTCGGCACCCTGCTGACGCCCGAGCAGGGCATGCTGGCGGCACGCAAGCAGTGGCTGGCAGGGCACCTGCAGATGCGCGGCACCCTGGTGCTGGATGCCGGGGCGGTAGAGGCGCTGACCTACTATCACCGCAGTTTGCTACCGGTGGGGGTGAGGTCCGTGATGGGTAATTTTCGCCGCGGCGAGATGGTTGTCTGCGTCGATCGAGAGGGGCGCGAGGTTGCCCGCGGATTGATCAACTACAGCTCTGCCGAGGCGCAGAAGATCATCGGTCGTGCTTCCGAGCGGATTGAGCAGTTACTCGGCTACGTCGACGAGCCGGAGCTGGTGCATCGCGACAACCTGATTCTGGTCTAAGGAGGCAGCATGCGCAGAATTTCATTGTTGCTGGCGGCGGCGCTGTTGCCATCTTTGGTCCTGGCCGAGGAGATCGGCGAGGTGTCCACTGTCTTCAAATGGTTCGGGCCGAATGACCGGATCGTCGTCGAGGCTTTCGATGATCCCAGGGTCGAGGGGGTGACCTGTTACCTGTCGCGACCCAGGACCGGTGGCGTCAAGGGCGGGCTGGGGCTGGCCGAGGACCGTGCCGAGGCTTCCATTGCCTGTCGCCAGGTCGGCAGGATCCGTTTCCGCGAGGAGCTCAAGGATGGCGAGGTGGTCTTCAGGGAGCGCACCTCGCTGGTGTTCAAGAGTATGCAAGTGGTGCGCTTCTTCGACGAGAAGCGCAATACCTTGGTATATCTGGTCTACAGTGACCGGGTGATCGAGGGCAGCCCGCAGAATGCGGTAACGGCGATTCCGATCTTGCCGTGGGGCGAGTGAGGGTTGTTGAAGCGTGAGAGGTGAGGGGTAGGCTCTTGTCTCGAAAGTGCAGACAACAAAAAACCGGCCATTGGCCGGTTTTTTGTGGGGCGCGTCGATCAGGCAGCAGCGGCTTCGCCAAGGGCCTTGATGTGGGCGTTCAGGCGACTCTTGTGACGAGCGGCCTTGTTCTTGTGGATGATGCCCTTGTCGGCCATGCGGTCGATTACCGGGACGGCAGCGCTGTAGGCTGCCTGAGCCTTGTCCAGGTCCTTGGCGTCGATAGCCTTGACCACGTTCTTGATGTAGGTACGAACCATCGAGCGCAGGCTGGCGTTATGGCTACGACGCTTCTCAGCCTGTTTGGCGCGTTTTTTGGCAGAAGGTGAGTTGGCCACCGTCAAGCTCCTCGAAACTGGGGGGATACGAACAAATAAGGCCGCGGATCATGCCGAGGTATGTGGGGATTGTCAAGGGAGTCGGTCGGCGCGCCTCGCATTGCGATGGCCGCCGGCGGTCTCTACACTCGCGGCTTCGCTCGGCGCCAGACGTCGACGCCACTTAATGGTAGCGACGGGCGCGCGACTGCCGAGCCCATCCTCTTCCAGTCAGGTTCCGAGCCCCGGTTTTCCATGAATTTACTCAAATCGCTGGCGGCGGTCAGCTCCATTACCATGCTGTCCCGTGTGCTGGGTTTCGTGCGGGACGCCTTGGTGGCGCGCATTTTCGGCGCGGGTCTGGCCACCGATGCCTTTTTCGTCGCCTTCAAGCTGCCCAACCTGCTGCGGCGCATCTTCGCCGAAGGAGCCTTCTCCCAAGCCTTCGTGCCGATTCTCGCCGAATACAAGACCCAGCAGGGCGAGGCGGCGACGCGCACCTTCATCGCCTACGTCTCCGGTCTGCTGACCCTGGTGCTGGCGCTGGTGACCCTGCTCGGCATCTTGGCTGCGCCCTGGATCATCTGGATCTCTGCGCCAGGGTTCGCCGAGTCGGCGGAAAAGTTCGAACTCACCACCGTGCTGCTGCGGATCACCTTTCCTTATATATTGCTGATCTCGCTGTCGTCACTGGCTGGAGCGATCCTCAACACCTGGAACCGCTTCAGTGTGCCGGCCTTCGTGCCGACCCTGCTGAACCTCAGCATGATCTCCTTCGCGCTGTTCCTCACGCCCTATTTCGATCCGCCGGTGCTGGCGCTGGGCTGGGCGGTGCTGGTCGGCGGCTTGCTGCAACTGCTCTATCAGCTGCCGCACCTGAAGAAGATCGGCATGCTCGTGCTGCCGCGGCTGAACCTGAGGGATACTGGCGTATGGCGGGTGCTCAGGCAGATGCTTCCGGCCATTCTCGGCGTTTCGGTGGGGCAGATCTCGCTGATCATCAACACCATCTTCGCCTCCTTTCTAGCCGCCGGCTCGGTGTCCTGGATGTACTACGCCGATCGCCTGATGGAGCTGCCGTCCGGCGTGCTCGGCGTGGCACTGGGGACCATCCTGTTGCCGGCTCTGTCAAAGACCTACGCCAGCCAGGACCACCAGGAATATTCGCGGCTGCTCGACTGGGGGTTGCGTCTGTGCTTTCTGCTGGTGCTGCCCTGTGCGCTGGCCCTGGCGATCCTCGCCGAGCCGCTGACCGTGTCGCTGTTCCAGTACGGCAAGTTCACCGCCCATGACGCCCTGATGACCCAGCGTGCGCTGATCGCCTACGCGGTTGGCCTGCTCGGGATCATCCTGGTGAAGGTGCTGGCGCCGGGCTTCTACGCGCAGCAGAACATCCGCACGCCGGTGCGCATCGCCGTCTTCACCCTGGTGACGACCCAGATGATGAATCTGGCCTTCATCATCCCGCTCAAGCATGCCGGCCTGGCTCTGGCGATCAGCCTGGGAGCCTGCCTGAACGCTGGCCTGCTCTACTGGAAGTTGCGCCAGCAGCGGCGGTTCGAGCCGCAGGCGGGCTGGAGGATGTTCCTCGTCAAGCTGGTGGTCGCGGTGCTGGCGATGGTGGCGGTGCTGCTCGGGCTGCTGGCACTGATGCCGGCTTGGGAGCAGGGCGGGATGGCGGAGCGCTTCCTGCGCCTGGGCATGCTGGTGCTGGCGGGTGTCGTGGCCTATTTCGGCATGCTAATGCTGCTCGGCTTCCGGCTGCGGGATTTTTCCCGCAGGCTGATCGCGTAGCTCGGAACGCGCCGCACAGGTTGTTGTGCGGTCGGCGTTTCCGTCGGTCGAAGCGCCTTGCCGACCTGTTGCCCGGCGCCGGCTGTGCGTATAATCGGCCACTTTGCAAGCAAGATGTTTCCTATGCAGCTGGTTCGAGGCCTCCATAATCTGCGGCCCCAGCATCGGGGTTGTGTCGCCACCATTGGGAATTTCGACGGTGTCCACCGTGGCCACCAGGCGATCCTCGCTCGCCTGCGCGAGTGTTCAGCCGCTTTAGGCCTGCCCAGCTGCGTGGTGATCTTCGAGCCGCAGCCGCGGGAGTTCTTCGCCCCGCAGCGTGCCCCGGCGCGCCTGACTCGCCTGCGGGAAAAGCTCGAACTGCTTGCCGCACAGGGCGTCGACCGGGTGCTCTGTCTGGCCTTCAATCGCCGGCTGTGCGGATTGGGCGCCCAAGCGTTCGTGCAGAACGTACTGGTCGACGGCCTGGGGGTTCGTCATCTGGAGGTCGGCGACGACTTCCGCTTCGGCTGCGACCGTGCCGGCGACTTCGAGTTTCTGTGCCAGGCCGGTGCGGCCGAAGGCTTCAGCGTCGAGGCGGCGGTCACCGTCGAGGTGGATGGTCTGCGTGTCAGCAGCACGCGGTTGCGCGCAGCCCTGAGTCATGGCGATCTGCCTTTGGTCGAGCGCCTGCTCGGCCGGCCGTTCAGCCTTTGCGGGCGGGTCCTGCACGGCCAGAAGCTGGGCCGCCAGCTCGGCACGCCGACCGCAAACGTGCAGCTCAAGCGCCGCCGGGCACCGCTCACTGGCGTGTACCTGGTGAGTACCGAGCTGGATGGGCGGCTCTGGGCGGGGGTGGCCAACATCGGCGCCCGCCCCTCGGTGGCAGGCGATGGCCGTGCTCATCTGGAAATGCATCTTCTGGATTTTGCCGGCGACCTGTACGGTCGGCACCTCCGTGTCACCTTTCATCACAAGCTGCGCGACGAGGAACGTTTCTCTTCCCTGGAAGCGCTGAAAACGGCGATCGACGCGGATATCGCCGCCGCCCGTGCCTACTGGCAGGGTAAACCGCTTACTCACGAGCCCGAATGACGATGACCGACTACAAAGCGACCCTCAATCTGCCGGAAACGGCATTTCCGATGAAGGCCGGCCTGCCGCAGCGCGAGCCGGAGATGCTGCAGCGCTGGGACAGCATCGGCCTGTACCGCAAGCTGCGGCAGATCGGCGAGGGACGTCCGAAGTTCATCCTGCATGACGGCCCGCCCTACGCCAATGGCAACATCCACATCGGCCATGCCGTCAACAAGATCATCAAGGACATGATCGTCCGCTCACGCACCCTGGCTGGCTTCGACGCCCCTTACGTGCCGGGCTGGGACTGCCACGGCCTGCCCATCGAGCACAAGGTCGAGACCACCTTCGGCAAGAACCAGCCGGCGGACCTGACCCGCGAGCGCTGCCGCGCCTATGCTGCCGAGCAGGTCGAGGGGCAGAAGGCCGACTTCATCCGCCTCGGTGTGCTCGGCGACTGGGACAACCCCTACAAGACCATGGATTTTGGCAACGAGGCCGGGGAAATCCGCGCCTTGGCGAAGATGGTCGAGGGTGGCTTCGTGTTCAAGGGCCTGAAGCCGGTGAACTGGTGCTTCGACTGCGGCTCGGCGCTGGCCGAGGCGGAGGTCGAGTATCAGGACAAGAAATCCGACGCCATCGACGTGCTCTTCCCCGTCGAGGATGCCGAGAAGCTGGCCGCCGCCTTCGGTCTGGCGCGCCTGGACAAGCCGGCCGGTATCGTGATCTGGACCACCACCCCCTGGACCATTCCGGCCAACCAGGCGCTCAATGTCCACCCGGAGCTCACCTATGCGCTGGTCGATAGCGGCGACAGGTTGCTGGTGCTGGCCGAGGAACTGATCGAGGGATGCCTCACTCGCTACGGCCTGCAGGGCCAGGTACTGGCCACCGCTAAGGGTGAGGCGCTGGAGCTGATCCGCTTCCGCCATCCCTTCTACGCGCGCTTCTCGCCCATCTATCTGGCCGACTATGTCGCTCTGGACGCTGGCACCGGCATCGTCCACTCGGCCCCGGCCTACGGCGAGGACGACTTCTACAGCTGCAAACGCTATGGCATGCACAACGACGACATCCTCAACCCGGTGCAGAGCAACGGGGTGTATGCCGAGTCGCTGCCGTTCTTCGGTGGCCAATTCATCTGGAAGGCCAATCCGAACATCGTCGCCAAGCTCGCCGAAGTCGGCTGCCTGCTCAAGCACGAAAGCATCGGCCACAGCTACATGCATTGCTGGCGGCACAAGACCCCGCTGATCTACCGTGCCACTGCGCAGTGGTTCGTCGGCATGGACAGCAAGGCCAAGGACGGTACCACCCTGCGCGAGCGCGCCCTGGCCGCCATCGAGCAGACCCAGTTCGTCCCCGCCTGGGGCCAGGCGCGCCTGCACGGGATGATCGCCGGCCGTCCGGACTGGTGCATCTCGCGCCAGCGCAACTGGGGCGTGCCGATTCCCTTCTTCCTGCACAGGGAAAGCGGCGAGCTGCACCCGCGCACCGTCGAGCTGATGGAGGAGGTGGCCAGGCGCGTCGAACAGGAAGGCATCGAGGCCTGGTTCAAGCTCGATCCGACCGAGTTGCTCGGCGCCGAGGCCGCCCAGTACGACAAGATCGCCGACACCCTGGACGTCTGGTTCGACTCCGGTACCACCCACTGGCACGTGATGCGCGGCTCGCATCCCATGGGCCATGACCAGGGCCCGCGCGCCGATCTCTACCTGGAAGGCTCCGACCAGCACCGCGGCTGGTTCCACTCGTCGCTCTTGACCGGCGCGGCCATCGACGGCCACGCGCCGTACCGGGGCCTTTTGACCCACGGCTTCACTGTGGACGAGAATGGCCGCAAGATGTCCAAGTCTCTCGGCAACGTCATCGCCCCGCAGGAAATTACCGGCAGCATGGGCGCCGACATCCTCCGCCTGTGGGTCTCGGCTACCGACTACTCCGGCGAAATGGCGGTGTCCAAGCAGATCCTCCAGCGCAGTGCCGACGCCTACCGGCGCATCCGCAACACCGCGCGCTTCCTGCTTTCCAACCTCAACGGCTTCGATCCGGCGAAGGACCTGCTGGCCGCCGGGGACATGCTGGCGCTGGACCGCTGGGCGGTGGATCGTGCCCTGTTGCTGCAGCGCGAGATCGAAGAGGCCTTCGACAGCTACCGCTTCTGGGTCGTCTACCAGAAGGTGCACAACTTCTGCGTGCAGGAGCTGGGCGGCTTCTACCTCGACATCATCAAGGATCGCCAGTACACCTGCGCTGCCGACAGTGTGGCGCGGCGCTCCTGCCAGAGCGCCATGTACCATATCGGCGAGGCGCTGGTGCGCTGGATCGCGCCGATCCTGGCATTCACCGCCGAGGAGATCTGGCAGTACCTGCCGGGCGAGCGCAACGAGTCGGTGATGCTCAACACCTGGTACCAGGGGCTGAGCGAGCTGCCGGAAGGCTTCGCGCTGGACCGCGCCTTCTGGGAGCAGGTCATGGCGGTCAAGGCTGCGGTGAACAAGGAGCTGGAGAACCAGCGCGCGGGCAAGGCCATCGGCGGCAACCTGCAGGCCGAAGTCACCCTGTTCGCCGAGCCGGCCCTGGCCGAGCGTCTGGCGCTGCTGGGCGACGAGCTGCGCTTCGTGCTGATCACCTCCGCCGCCCAGGTCCAGCCCCTCGAGGCTGCCCCGGCGGACGCGGTGAAAACCGAGGTCACCGGTCTTCGGCTCAAGGTGGTCAAGTCCGCCCACGCCAAATGTGCCCGCTGCTGGCACCATCGGGAGGACGTCGGCGTCGATTCGGCCCACCCGGAAATCTGTGGACGTTGCGTGGATAACATGCAGGGCGAAGGCGAGGTCCGTCAGCATGCGTGATGCACGCTGCCATACCCCCTCTCCCTGTGGGGGAGAGGGCCGGGGTGAAGGGGCAGGTGTCCGCCCATGACCTCCCGTTTCGGCAAGCTGCCCTGGCTCTGGCTGAGCCTGCTGGTGTTCGTCCTCGACCAGGCCAGCAAGCTCTATTTCGAGGGTGCCCTGCAGCTCTACCAGCAGATCGAGATCGTTCCCGGGCTGTTCAGCTGGACCCTGGCCTACAACACCGGCGCTGCCTTCAGCTTCCTCGCCGGCGAATCCGGCTGGCAGCGCTGGCTGTTCGCCCTGATCGCACTGGCGGTCAGCGGCGTGCTGGTGGTCTGGCTCAAGCGTCTCCAGTCCGCCGAGACCTGGCTGGCCGTCGCCCTGGCCCTGGTGCTGGGCGGGGCCGTGGGCAACCTGTTCGATCGTGTGGCCTATGGTCATGTGATCGACTTCATCCTGGTGCATTGGCAGGATCGCTGGTTCTTCCCGGCATTCAACCTGGCCGACAGTGCCATTACCGTGGGCGCCATCATGCTGGCGCTGGATATGTTCATCAGCAAGAAGTCCGGAGAAACCGCCCATGACTGAATTGCGCATCGGTCCCGATCGGGAAGTCACCCTGCATTTCGCCATCAAGCTCGACTCGGGCGACCTGGTCGACAGCACCTTCGACAAGCGCCCGGCCACCTTCCGGAGTGGTGATGGCAATCTGCTTCCAGGCTTCGAGCTGGCCCTTTACGGCCTCAAGGCCGGCGACAAGCGCGCCCTGCCAATCGCTCCTGAGCAGGGCTTCGGCCGGCCCAATCCACAGAACGTGCAAGTCATGCCGCGTAGCCAGTTCGAGGGCATGGAGCTCTCCGAAGGCCTGCTGGTGATCTTCAACGACGCGGCCAGCAGCGAGATGCCCGGCATCGTCAAGTCCTTCGACGACAAGCAGGTCACCGTCGACTTCAATCATCCGCTGGCCGGCCGCGCACTGACCTTCGAGGTGGAAATCCTCGAGGTCAAGCCGGTCTGAGCGACGGAGACCCGGCGGGCAAGGCCCGCCATGGCCGCTACCCGCTATCTCCCGCCGAGGCTCCCATGCACATCAAACTCACCAATCCCCGTGGCTTCTGCGCCGGCGTCGACCGCGCCATCGAGATCGTCAACCGCGCCCTGGAGGTCTTCGGCCCGCCGATCTACGTGCGCCACGAGGTAGTGCACAACAAATTCGTGGTGGAGGATCTGCATGCCCGCGGGGCGATCTTCGTCGAGGAGCTGGACCAGGTGCCGGACAACGTCATCGTCATCTTCAGTGCCCATGGGGTGTCCCAGGCGGTGCGTCAGGAGGCCGAGCGGCGCGGGCTCAAGGTATTCGATGCCACCTGTCCACTGGTGACCAAGGTGCACATGGAGGTCGCTCGATACAGCCGCGTCGGCCGCGAGTGCATCCTCATCGGCCACCAGGGACATCCGGAAGTGGTCGGCACCATGGGTCAGTACGACACAGCCAGCGGTGGCGCCATCTATCTGGTGGAGGACGAGGAGGACGTCGCTCGCCTGCAGGTGCGCAATCCAGAATCCCTGGCCTTCGTCACCCAGACCACCCTGTCGATGGACGACGCCGCCCGGGTGATCGATGCCCTGCGCATCCGTTTCCCGAGCATCGGCGGCCCACGCAAGGACGATATCTGCTATGCCACCCAGAACCGCCAGGACGCGGTCAAGCAGCTGGCCAGCGAGTGCCAGCTGGTGCTGGTGGTCGGCAGCCCCAACAGCTCCAACTCCAACCGCCTGCGCGAGCTGGCCGAGCGGATGGGCGCCCCGGCCTACCTGGTCGACGGCGCCGAGGATCTTCGCCGCGAATGGTTCGAAGGCATTCAGCGCATCGGCATCACCGCCGGCGCCTCGGCCCCGGAAGTGCTCGTGCGCGGCGTGATCGACCGCCTGCGGCACTGGGGCGTCTCCGGCGTCGAGGAACTGGCCGGACGGGAGGAAAACGTCACCTTCTCGATGCCGAAGGAGCTGCGGGTCGTGCAGGTGGACTGATCCGCTCGGGTCGATATCCCGCAGCGGAGCCTGAAAAGGACTCTCTTCTCAATTTCCCAAGTTGGCGACTGCCCTGCAGCGCCACGTCAGAATTGCGCACTTATCCTGAGAACGGGCTTCGCAAGGGCGCTATCTTCACCCCATTCATGCTCCGCGGCACCGTGAGATAAGCGGGGCTTGAGCTTTTTCATGCCCGGGCTCTTGGCGAGTTCCCGCACGTCAGTTTCAAGCGCGGCGGGGTTTTCACGGTGCAGCTGCTGGATGTACGCACGGACTGTGCTTTGGATGAGGATGTTTGATGGTCTTTGGGCGAAACCACTTGGCTTTGGCACGCTATGCAGCGGGTTTCACGCTGATCGAGTTGATGATCACGGTGGTGATCGTCGCCATCCTCATGGCCGTCGCGCTGCCAAGTTATCGACAATATGCAGTCAGGTCGAATCGCGCGGCGGTCGAGGCTTTCATGTTCGAAGTTGCCAACAGACAGGAGCGCTATCTCCTGGATAAACGCAGTTATGCCGGCAGCCTTGCTGCTCTGGGGATGTCTGCAGGGCCGGAGATTTCGCCGAATTACACGGTTGCGGTCAGCAGTTCATCAAGCGCAGGCCTGACCTACACGATCACTGCCACGCCCATTGGCTCGCAGCAGGCCAACGATACCGAGTGTGGAGTGCTCACCCTCGATCAACTGGGTGCGAAAACTGCTGCAGGCGGCGGCGCCCGCTGCTGGAGGTAGGGTGAAGGGCATGAAGTTCAGCGGGATGGCTTTACGGAAAAGGCCGATTGGCGGCTTCACCCTGGTCGAGTTGCTGATCGTCGTCGTGATCCTCGGGATCCTGGCAGCGCTGGCGGCTCCTTCCTTCAACCAATATCAGACCGCCCAGGCCGTGCGAAGCGCCGCGTCAGAGCTGGTTTTTGCCATGAACTTCGCCCGCAGCGAAGCGGTAAAGCGCAATACGGATGTGACGATCTCCGCCAACAGCACATGGGACGGGGGGTGGGTCGTCAAGGCCGGAACCCTGACGCTGAGGGAGTTCGCCTCTCACTCCGGCGTGGAGATCGACTCGGGGGTGACTGCGATTACCTATAAAAGCACAGGGCGAGCGACTGCAGCGGCAACTTTCGATGTTGTCCCCCTTGCTGCGGGAGTGATTGCGCAATGTGTAAGAGTCTCGGGAAGCGGCAAGCCCAACAACCGTACAGGGGCATGTAGCTGATGAGCCGACAATTGCGCAGTACGGGTTTCACACTGATCGAAATCCTGGTGGCGCTGGTTATCTTCATGGTCAGTTCACTCGGGATTGCCGGCCTGGTGACGCGCACAGTGCAGCAGGAGAGCGAGTCCTATCAGCGGGTGCAGGCCCTCATATTGCTGCAGGACATGCAGGAAAAGCTCAGTGCGAACCGCCAGGCGGCCGGTTGCTATGCCAGCACCACCACTCTGGGCACCGGCTTCGACAGCAGCGGTATCAGCTGCAGTACGGGGTCCACTGCCCAGCAGGCCATCGCCGTTGCCGATCTGCAGCGCTGGGACAGCATTCTCAAGGGCGCGGCGGAAAAGGACGGCACAACTAACGTGGGAGCCCTGATCGGTGCACGAGGCTGCATCCGCCTGATTGATGCCGATGAGAGAACCTACCGCATCGCCATCGCCTGGCAGGGCCTGGGGGGCACCGTCGTGCCGGGGAACGACTGCGGCCAGGGCAGTTATGGATCGGAAACGCTGCGTCGAACCGTCAGTGCGCTGGTGCGCTTGGGGAATCTTTCTTCATGAAACCGTCTATCTTGCCAATACCTTCCCGTTTCGCTCGGTACTTCGAAAATTCCGCACTGAAAGGCCCTTTCGGCCAGGCTGGTCTCGGCCTGGTCGAGATCATGGTCGCCCTGGCGATTGGCACCTTCATGCTCGGTGGCGTGCTGACCCTGGTGATCTGGGTGAGCCAGGCCCGGACGGAGCTCAACAAGACATCCGAGCAGATCGAGAACGGTCGCTACGCCATCCAGCTGCTGAGCGACGAGTTGCGCCTCGCAGGCTTTTACGGCGCTTCTCAGGTCGTTGCATCTACCTTTAGCGCGCCTTCTCCCTGCACGACGACTGTGGGAGGGCTGGGCTTTTCCTATGACACCTCGACCTCGAGCGCAGGGCTTCCTGTTGCGGTACAGGGATACTCCTCTCTGCCCCATGCACATGCCTCCTGTCTCGACAGCGCGCGGAGCGGCAGCGAAGCCCTGCTGATTCGCCGTGTCGAAACGGCCAGCGTCACGGCCGCCTCGGCAGGTGTGCCCTACGTGCAGTTGTCGCAGTGCCAGACAGATGCCCAGCCGATGGTTTTCGGTGTTGCAGATGCTCCCGGATTCGTGCTGAAGGGCAAGGACTGTTCGGCGACTGCTGAACTGTGGCCCTACAGCTTTCGTAGCTACTACCTGAGCGGCTGTGACATCTGTAGTCCCGATGACGGAATCCCCACCTTGAAAGTGGCCGAGCTGAAGGAAGTGGGGGGAGCGCTGAGCATCGTCAAGCAATCGGTGGTGGAAGGCATCGAGGACATCCATTTCGAATATGGAATGGATCTGGATGCCGACGGGGCGCCCGACTGTTATGTCCCGGACCCTACGGCCGATACGGCGCCCGCTGCCGCAAACTGCCCGACGGCAGGCTGGTCGGCTGCGGATGCGACGAACTGGTCGAACGTGGTCAGTGTGAGGATCAACCTGCTGGCCAGGAGTACCCAGACGAGCCCCGGCTGGACGGATACGCGTACCTACCATCTCGGGCGCGAGACTCCGGCCGGACCGTTCAACGACAACTACCGGCGTCAGGTATACAGCGCCGTGGTGACCTTGCCGAATGTCTCGGGGATACGTGAGTGACCAGACATCTGCAGGGACCGTTCGATCGGCAGCGGGGGGCAGTGTTAGTTGTGGTTCTTGTCATGCTGGGCATTCTGACCCTCATTGTCGCGGCCATGGTCAATAGCTCGAACATCAATTTCCGTATCGCCGGCAACCAGCAATATCGCGCCGAGGCCCAGCTGACCGCGCAGAATGCGATCGAGGAATACATCAGCAACGAGGCCAACTTCACGATCCCGCTGCCGACGGCCTCGATCACCATTCCCTCGGATCTGGACGGCGACGGCATGGATGAGTTTTCCGCTGTCGTGGAGCCGCCGCTCTGTCTGCGCTCCATTCCTATCAAGCTGACCGAGCTGAATGTGAAGGACGCGGACGACGCTTCCTGTTACGGCAGTGGTGCGGTACAGGAAAGCGGGCTGTTGAGCGATGGGGTGGCCACCGGCAATTCCTGGTGCTCGAAGATGATGTGGGATGTGCGCTCCACTGTCGACGACAGCGAACTGACGAATGCCCGGGTCGAGGTACATCAGGGCGTCTATCTCAGGACGTTGCTCGGCACACCGTGCCCATGAGCCTTTCTTTCAAAGTAGTAGCGGCAGGGAGAGTGGTCGTGAAGAGGTTTTCAATCTGGCGTGCTGCGGCGGTTCTGCCGATGCTGCTGTGCAGCCACACTGCTTTCGCGCAGGACATCGATATCTACACTGGCATCAACCCGGCGGGCGGCAACGTGCCGACAGTCCTGCTGGTCTGGGACAATGCGGCCAACAACAGTGCCAGCGCCGAGGAGATCTGCAGTCAGTACGCTGACGGCAGCGGTGCGCCAAGCTTGGGGACCGCGACGGCTGCGGGCATGGAACAGTGCGCGATGGTCAATGCCTTGCATGCTCTGCGCAGCGATCCGAACCTGCTGGGCATGATCAGGATTGGCCTGATGGTCTTCAACAAGAACGACTTCAAGAGCGGCAATGGGCAGTGCGGTTATCTGGTGCATGCTCCCCAGCTGGTGGACAAGGAAGGTCTCGACACGCTGATCGCAAAGATCAAGGCGTTCAAGGACACCGGCTCAGACACTATCAAGACCAATAGCGTGGCAGTAGGCGCGACCATGGCCGAAGCCTGGGCCGCGCTGAATGGCAGAAGCACTTCCTGTTCTGGCAGGGATTATTCCGATCTTGCCGAAGTAGCGACGCAATGCCGCGATGCGGTGCTGATCTATATCGGCAACGCCTTCACCAACAGCAACCCGGGCGATGGCGGAGATGCCGATGTCTTTCTCAAGAAGGAGCTGAGCGAGGTTTTCGGCTATGCCTCCGGCTCCAACGAATATTCCCTGTTCAGCAAGCCGATTGCGGTGCCCCTGCTGAATACTTCGGGCAATACCAACAACAAGTACTGGGCTGACGAATGGGCCCGCTTCATGAAGCGGGTCTCGGTGATCGACAGTACCGCCGCCGACAGGAACGTCACGACCTACACCATTTCGGTGAGCGACCTGGCCAACCAGGCCCAGGCCCAGAGCACGATCAACTACTACGCCGAGATGGCCAAGCAAGGCGGGGGCAAGAGTTTCCTGGTCGACGTCAAGGACACCGATGGTCTCTCCAATGCCTTGTTCGCCGTATTCAACGACGTGCAGGCCAAGAACAGTGTCTTCGCTTCCGCCACGTTGCCGGTGACGGCGAACACCCAGGGCACCTATCTCAACCAGGTGTTCGTAGCCATGTTCCGTCCGGACGGTAATGCCAGTCCGCGCTGGTACGGGAACCTGAAGCAGTATCAGCTGGGCCTGGACTCCGGCAATAACATCGTCCTGACCGACTCCACGGAAAACCCCGATGCCGGGGCCGTCACCTCGAAGACCAACCCGACGACGGGTGCCATTTCGCCCGAGGCGGTCAGCTTCTGGACGACCAACACGCCCGGCGTGACAGGCTGGCCAACCACCGGTTTCTGGATCAACAGCCCCTCCGGAGAAGGCCTGCAATTCGATTCGCCGGATGGCGACCTGGTCGAGAAGGGCGGTGCCGCGCAGATGGCGCGTGCCGACAACCTGACAGCTACCTACGCCGATAGCAGCAACGACAACGGGCGCAACCTGCTGACCTGCAACAGCATAGATGGATGCGGCTCGGGATTGACCGAGTTTTCCACGGATAACTCCACACTGATGACGAATGCTCTCGCCCTGTTCGGCGCGGGGGCGGGTACTTCCTATCCGGGCAGTCTCACGGCGGGGGTCGATTTCACGACGACCCAGGAAGTGACATGCAATACGGATAAGAGCAAGAGCTGCACGTTCAGCGTTCCCTACTCGAATGACGTTACCTTGACCTCTGGAGATACTGTCGCGAACAGTTTAATGGAGGTTTTGCACGCCCGATGCAATTTACCTACGGGCTGCGCCGTGGACAGCGTCCTGGGGAATACTTTCACCTTCACCCTCAGCAACTTGCAGACTAGCTCGACCTATTCGATTCCGAGCGGAACGCTATTTCATAAAGCCGATCGCAGCGTGACCGTCAATACGGGTGCCACGGCTCATGGCCTGAGCGTCGGCGATTCGGTCATGCTCAAAAGTTGTACCGGTATTTCCGATAGCGCCATCGTATATGGTTTGTCCGGTCTCCCGACTAGCGGTAGCAGAACCATGATCGTCACTGGGGCGACGGCCAATACCTTCACCTTCAAATGGGACAGCCCGGCGATAACCCTATCGGGAGCCAATGTCAGCTGTACCATCGAGCCCGCGTTGAGCGCGAGCAACCTGATCAACTGGGTGCGGGGCTGGGATGTCGCCGGCAACGAGGACATGGCCGGGCCCGGAGGGGCTGTCACCGTGCGTCCGTCCTTGCACGGGGATGTGCTGCACTCCAGGCCGGCGGTCATCAACTATGGCGGCGATACGGGCGTGGTGGTGTTCTATGGCGCCAACGACGGCATCTTTCGGGCGGTGAACGGCAACCAGAAGTCGTCCATCGACGGCGTCCGGGCAGGAGGCGAGCTCTGGGGTTTCATCGCGCCCGAGTTCCACGGCAAGTTCAAGCGACTGTTCCAGAACATGCCGCTGATCGATATCGCCGGGGTCATGGATGTGAACAAGCAGCCCAAGGACTACTTCTTCGACGGCTCGACCACCGTCCTGCGCGACACGCGCACGAACACGACGGCGTCCACCAAAGACAAGACCTATATCTATCTGACCGCACGGCGGGGGGGGCGCCTGATCTACGCCCTCGATGTGACCGATCCGAAGACGCCGAAATACCTCTGGAAAAAGACCAGTGCGGACATCAAGGAGCTGGGACAGACCTGGTCGCAGCCAAAGGTGGCGGTGCTGAGCAGCCGTACCGATCCGGTGCTGATCATGGGCGCCGGCTATGCGCCGGAGCAGGATGCCGATCCGGTAGTGAAAGCCGACTCCATGGGACGTGGCGTGCTGATCCTGGATGCCGTGACCGGCAAGGTAGTCTGGGCAGCTCTCGCCAGCTGCACGGGCGTCAATCTGGCGAGCGACGGGGTTTGCGTCTCGACCGACGCGCCGACCGATGCCGTGGCTGCCGACGTCAGCCTGGTCGACCGCAACTCGGACGGCTACGTCGACCGGGTCTACGCCGCGGATGTGGGGGGCAATATCTGGCGTGTCGATCTCGACCCGCATGGCTTCGGTTTGGCATCCACGCCCAGTGACTGGAAAATCACCAAGCTGGCGGCGCTGGGTGGCACGGGAAACGATGCGCGAAAATTCCTCTTCGCTCCGGACGTGATTACCACCAATGAATTCGACGCCGTCATGGCGGTATCCGGTGATCGTGAGCATCCGCTCTACACCACTGATACGACTGCGGGAGTGGCCTACAACGTGCAAAACCGGATCTACATGATCAAGGACAAGCAGATCGGTTCAGTCATGACCACCGGTTTTACTGCCCTGACCCATGACAACCTGGTCGCCAACCCCGACCAGACCCAGTCCTTCGATGCCACGGCCGATACTGTCCAGGGTTATTACATCAACCTTCCCAATGCCGGAGAAAAAGGCGTCAATGCGCCGGTCACCGTGGCCGGCAAAACCTATTTCGGGACCAACTATCCCGATGTGCCCAAGGCGAACTCCTGTACTGCCGACCTCGGCATCGCCCTGGCTTATACGCTCGACTTCAATACTGGCAAGCTGGACTTCACCAAGTTCGTCGGGGGTGGCCTGCCGCCTTCGCCGGTGACAGGGCTGGTCAACATCGGGGAGGAGACGGTGCCCTTCATCATCGGTGGCTCGGGACCCACGACCTTCGACCCGTCCATTCCGGAAATCGAGTTGAGCAACAACCGCAAGCGCGCCTACTGGTACGCCAAATAGGCCTCGATACGGCGGCACTCCCTGTGCCGTCCGCACGGGTGGGCCCTTTTCCGCCGATCAGGCCGGACAGCTCTGCGGCTTGCCGTCCGCTCCCTCGACCACGCCGTCGCCATTGCTGTCCCGGGCACTGCGTACCCTGCCCATGCTGCTGACGATCAGCCTGGCGGCATATCTGTTGTCGGCCGAGGGGCAGAGTGCAATGCTGCCGTAGCTGCTCGCCGTGCCGTTCGGACGAAAGCGGATACTGTAGAGGCTGGATGCATTTACCTGATATCGGGTACCCGGCGGTACCGGCTCCTGGCGGACGAGCTCTCCGGGATCGGCCTGGCCATTCAGGTTGTGGTCAATGAAGACGATGAAGAAGCTGGCGCTGGTCTTGGCGCAGCTGTGGCCATCCTGGCTGCCGCATAGGGAAGTGGTTTTCTTCATGGTGACGGCAATGCTTCTGGCATGGCTCAGCAGGGACCTGACCTGCTGTGCCGCGCTGTTCTTCTGACTGTTCAGGGTCAGGTGGGTAAAGGCAGGAACAGCCAGGCTCAGCAATATGCCGAGGATGGCCGTCGAGGTGAGGGCTTCGCCCAAAGTGAAGCCCTGTACGTGCCGTCGCTGGATGATTCGCATTGTTTCCTTCCCTGGATTTCGGCTTCATGCCGGCCGTGCAGCATACAAAGTGGCATACCGGTGGTATGCCGAGCAGGCGGCACTTTTTGCCCATGGCGGCAGGCGCATGGCCGGATAAGCCCTGGCATGCAGCTCCCTGCAGGCGTATAACGAGCCGATTTAAGGCCCGTTTTCTTTGGGGAGAAGATGATGCGAGTCCTGGTGGTTGGTGGTGGTGCCATCGGTATGTTGTCGGCTCATCGGTTGGCGGAGGCCGGACTGGAGGTCCATCTGCTGGACCAGAGCCCGCTCGGCCGGGAGTCCTCCTGGGCCGGTGGCGGCATCGTGTCGCCGCTCTATCCCTGGCGCTACAGCCCGGCGGTAACAGCGCTGGCGCACTGGTCGCAGGACTTCTATCCGGCCCTGGGCGAGCGTCTGCGGCAGGAGACCGGCATCGATCCCGAGGTGCATGTCACCGGCCTCTACTGGCTGGATCTGGAGGACGAGGCCGAGGCGCTGGCCTGGGCGGCGCAGGAGGGACGGCCACTGGAAGCCGTGGATATCGAATCCGTCCACCAGGCGGTGCCGGCATTGGGACCGGGCTTTTCGCGGGCCCTGTTCATGTCGGATGTGGCCAACGTGCGCAATCCGCGGCTGCTCGCGTCACTGCATGAGGCGCTGCTGCGCATGCCCAATGTGACCATTCAGGAAAATACTGCGGTGACCGGCTTCGTCCGCGAGGGCGAGCGGGTGGTCGGGGTGCGCACGGCCTCCGGCGAGCTGCGTGCCGACCGTGTGGTGGTCGCGGCCGGCGCCTGGAGCGGCGAGTTGCTGGCCACCCTGGGGCTGGAGCTGCCGGTCAAGCCGATGAAGGGCCAGATGATCCTCTACAAGTGCGCCGAGGATTTCCTGCCGCGGATGGTGATGGCCGACGGACGCTACGCGATTCCGCGGCGGGACGGGCACATTCTGGTGGGCAGCACCCTGGAGGACGTCGGCTTCGACAAGACGCCCACCGGGGCGGCCTTGGAAAGCCTCAAGGCGTCCGCCGAGGCGCTGCTGCCGGCGCTGGCCAGCGCCGAGATGGTCAAGCAGTGGGCGGGACTGCGGCCGGGTTCTCCCGAGGGCATTCCCTATATCGGCCCGGTGCCAGGCTTCGAGGGGCTGTGGCTGAACTGCGGGCATTTCCGCAACGGGCTGGTGCTGGCGCCGGCGTCCTGCCAACTGCTCGCCGACCTGTTGCTGGAGCGCGAGCCGATCGTCGATCCGGCGCCCTATGCGCCGGCCGGGCGGATCGGCCAGCGCTGAGTCCGGCCTTGGCAGTATGGCGGGTTGCACCCGCCCTACGGGGTATCCCCATGGCGGCGATGCGTCCGGCGGGTTGCAACCCGCCGGACGTGGCAAGGGCCTTCGAGGTGTGCCCGATGGCGCCCAGCCTCAGTCGATGCCCAGCTTCTTCAGGCGGTAGCGCATGGAGCGGAAGGTCAGGCCCAGGCGCTGGGCGGCGGCGGTGCGGTTCCAGCGGGCTTCCTCGAGGGCCTGCATGATCAGCCGGCGCTCGAGCTCCTCCAGGTAGTCCTCGAGGTTGTCGATGCCTGCCAGCGACGCCTCGCCGCTTACGCCTGGGCTCGGGGTGTCGCAGAGGCGCAGGTCGCGGGCCTGGATCAGGTCGTCCTCGCAGAGGGTATAGGCCCGTTCCAGCATGTTCTCCAACTCGCGCACGTTGCCTGGGAAGCGGTAGCTCCCGAGTTTTTCCCGGGCTTCCTCGCTGAGTCGAGCGGGCGGCAGGCCGGCTTCTTCCGCCAGGCGCGCCAGCATGATCGCCACCAGCGCCGGAATGTCCTCGCGGCGCTCGCGTAGCGGCGGAGCACGCAGCTCGATGACGTTCAGGCGGTAGTAGAGGTCCTGGCGGAAACGGCCGGCAGCGACCTCGACAGCCAGGTCCTTGTGGGTCGCGCTGAGGATGCGCACGTCCACCATCACCTCCTGCTGGCCGCCGACCGCACGCACGGCCTTTTCCTGGATGGCACGCAGCAGCTTGACCTGCATCGGCAGCGGCAGGTCGGCCACTTCGTCGAGGAACAGGGTGCCGCCGCTGGCGGCCTGGAACAGCCCCAGTTTGTCCTCGATGGCGCCAGTGAAGCTGCCTTTGCGATGGCCGAAGAACTCGCTTTCCATCAGCTCCGAGGGAATCGCGCCGCAGTTCACCGGAACAAAGGGCTGCCCGGCGCGCGGGCCCTGCTCGTGGATCAGGCAAGCCACCACTTCCTTGCCGCTGCCGGACTCGCCACTGATGTAGACCGGCGCCTGGCTGCGCGCCAGCTTGGCGATCTGCTTGCGCAGGGTACGCATCGGCGGCGAATCGCCGATCAGCCGGCTGTCCACCGGCTCCTCCTCGCCGGCTGGCGCATGCAGGCGCAGGGCGGTGGCGACCAGTTCGCGCAGGCGGGCGAGGTCGACCGGCTTGGTCAGGAAATCGAAGGCGCCGGCCTTGAGGGCATTGACCGCGGTGTCCAGGCTGCCGTAGGCGGTGATCATGGCGACCGGGACCTGCGCATGGCGCTGCTGGATGTACTGCACCAGCTCCAGGCCGCTGCCGTCTGGCAGGCACATGTCGGTCAGACACAGGTCGAAGCGCTCGCGCCCCAGCCAATCGCGCGCTTCCTGGAGATTGCGTGCGCTGCGGGTGTCGAGTTTCATCCGGCCCAGAGTGATTTCCAGCAGTTCGCGGATATCGGGCTCGTCGTCGACGATCAGGGCTTTCTGTCGGGCGCTCATGCTCGGACTCGGTTGCAGGTAGTAAGGATTCGCAGGGGGGAGGGGGGGAACATCCGTGGCATGTCTAGCTCAGTTTGCGCGGGTGGGCGAAGGTGATGCGGAAGCAGCCGCCTTCACCTGCGCGGTAGTCGAGACGGGCCTGGTTGCTCTCGCACAGCTCGCGGGAAATGTACAGGCCCAGTCCGGTGCCCTTGCTTTCAGTGGTGAAGAAGGGTTCGAAGATATGCTCGATCTGCTCGGCGGGCACGCCGGGGCCATCGTCGCGCACCTCGAGTACCGGCAGGTCGCTTTCCGAGGCGCGGAACAGCCTGAGCCAGACCTGCCCCTGCGGATGGCATTGGGCGCTGTAGCGCAGGCCGTTCTGCACCAGGTTGTTGAGGATCTGGATGAGCTGGTTCGAGTCCATGCGGGTCTTCAGGGAGCCGTCCTGGATCTCCAGATGCAGGATCTGGCTCGGCGCCGCCGAGGCGCGGTATTCGCCGGCGAAGCGGTGCAGCCAATATTTCAGGTCGAGCAGCTGCGGCTGTGCCTGGCGCCGGCGCGACAGCTGCAGCACGTTCTCGATCACCAGGTTCATGCGCCGCGACTGGTCCTGGATGATCTGCGCCAGACGCCGGTCGGAGCCGTCGAGTCCGTCGGACTCCTGCAGTAGCTGCGCGGCGTGGCTGATGGCACCGAGCGGATTGCGGATCTCGTGGGCGATGCCGGCGGTCAGACGGCCGAGCGAGGCCAGCTTGAGCTGCTGGGCCTGTTGGGCGATCTGTGAGATGTCTTCGAGGAAGACCAGGATGCTCTGCCGTCCGCTCCGCTTGAGAGGGACGAAGTTCGGCTGCACCAGCGGGCCGTGGGGCAGGGTGTGCAGATCCTGCGGGCGCAGGGTCGGGTTCTGCTGCCACTGCCGCAGGCGTTCGACCAGCTCCGGACAGTGGGGGGCGAGCGGCTGTCCGACCAGTGTGGGGTTGCCCAGCAGGGTGAAGGCGCTCTGGTTGGCCAGCAGCACCTCCTGCTGCTGGTCGAGCACCAGGATGCCGGTCCGCATGCGCTCCAGGATCTGCGCGTTCAAGGCCTGCAGATCGGCGACTTCGGCGGCGCGTCGTTCGGCCAGGGATTCGCTGCGCTGCAGGCGGCGGGTCAGGCTCTGGACGAGCAGCGCGGCGGCGAAGCACAGCGAGCCGAGTGCTCCCGCATGCACGTACTGGGTGGCTGCGGAGGGGCGGTTGAGGCCCAGGTAGAGGGTCATGTAGACCAGGCCGCTGGCCGCGACGGCCGCGATCGATAGGCCGATCCGTCCACGCAGGAGGATGTTGGCGACGGCCACAGAAACGATGATCAGATTGCCGATGCCGCTGGACGGACCGCCGGCGGTGTAGAGCAGGCCAGAGAGCAGGATCACGTCGACCAGCGCCAGGCTGAAGATCTGCAGCGGCTTGGGGTGGTGCACCAGGACGGCGACCAGGATGTTAAGGATCAGGTAGAACCAGCTGCCGTGGTGGAACAGCTCCGGGTGGGCGACCTGCAGCAGCCGCTCGTCCAGATTGCTGGAGATCAGCAGCACCAGCAGTAGGCCGATGACCAGCCGGTACAGGTGGTACAGGCGCAGGACGTTGCCGCCCTGGGTGCCGCCCAGCGGTAGGGGGTCAGCGCTCACCGTGTCGCGGGCCCTGGGTCAGATGCGCCTGGCTGCAGTACCAGAGGCGGCCGTCGGCCAAAGCCTCTTCGCGCGGCAGGTGCACGCCGCAATGGGCGCAGCGCACCATGGGCTTGGGCGCTTCGGGGTCGGGCTTGGCGACTGGGCGCGGGGCGGGGCGCGTCAGCCGGCGCCAGAGCCAGATGACGGCGATGATGACGAGAATCCAGAACAGCAGACGAAACAGGCCCATGGAGTGCTCTACTCGAAAGAAGGCCGGCATTTTAGCAAGCCGGGGTTTCCTGGGGCCATGCCGTTGCCAGCTTCCGTGCGCCGGTCGGCATGGCTCGTGCGGGGTTTTCCGGTTTGCCCGCCAGGGGGCTTCGCGCGTTGTTTCCGCAGGTGTCGATGCGGGAGAATGGATTTTTTCGGAGCGCGCCCGTGTGTATGCCGGGCACGTCACATTCATCGGTGGAGACGGCCATGAGCCAAACCCTGCGGGTCGTGATGGCCCAACTGAATCTGCGCGTCGGCGATGTGCACGGCAATGTCGAGCGCATCGTCGAGGCGGCCTGCAGCGCCCGCGACGACTGGGACGCGGATGTCATCGTGTTTCCCGAGCTGGCGCTGTGCGGCTACCCGCCGGAGGACCTGCTGCTGCGCTCGAGCATGCAGTTGCGTATCGAGCAAGGCTTGCAGCGACTCAAGGATGAGGTGCGGGGCATCTATCTAGTGCTCGGCTACCCCTGGCTGGAGGACGGGAAACGTTTCAACGCCGCCGCGGTGATCGCCGATGGCGAGCTGCTGGCGCGCTACTGCAAGCAGCATCTGCCGAACTACCGGGTGTTCGACGAGCGCCGCTACTTCGAGCCGGGCAGCGAGGCCTGCCTGCTGGACATCAAGGGCGTGCCGGTGGCCCTGTCGATCTGCGAGGACATCTGGTTTCCCGGCCCCATGCGCCAGGCGAAAGAGGCTGGCGCGCGGCTGATGCTCAGCCTAAATGCCTCGCCCTTCCACCTGGACAAGCAGCGCGAGCGCGAGGAAGTCCTTACCGCCCGGGCAACCGAGGGTGGCATGCCGGTGGTCTACGTCAACCAGGTCGGCGGCCAGGACGAGCTGGTCTTCGACGGCGGCTCCTGCGTGGTCGCGGCGGACGGTCAGGTCGTCCAGCGTGCGCCGGCCCTCGCCGAGGGGCTCTATCCGGTCGATCTGAACATCGGCGATAACGGGGCGGTACTGCCGTGTGCCGCCAGCTGTGCGCCGCTGCCCGAGCTGGAGGCGAGCGTCTACCAGGCGCTGGTGCTGGGGGTGCGCGACTATGTGCGCAAGAACGGCTTCAAGGGGGTGATTCTGGGGCTGTCCGGCGGTATCGATTCGGCGCTGACCCTGGCCGTGGCGGTGGATGCGCTCGGTGCGGAGCGGGTCGAGGCAGTGATGATGCCCTACCACTACACAGCGCAGATGAGCCTCGAGGACGCCGAGGCGGAAGCCCGCGCTCTGGGCGTGACCTACCGGGTGCTGCCGATCGCGCCGATGGTCGAGGCCTTCATGGACACCCTGGCGCCGGTGTTCGAGGGGCTCGGCCGGGACATCACCGAGGAGAACCTGCAGGCGCGCTGCCGTGGCACCCTGCTGATGGCCATCTCCAACAAGAAGGGCTATCTGGTGCTGACCACCGGCAACAAGAGCGAGATGGCGGTGGGCTATGCGACCCTCTACGGTGACATGGCCGGCGGTTTCGACGTGCTCAAGGACGTGCCCAAGACCCTGGTGTTCCGCCTCTGCGACTATCGCAACAGCCTGGAGGCGGTGATCCCCCAGCGGGTCATCGACCGTCCGCCGTCGGCCGAATTGGCTCCCGGCCAGAAGGACGAGGACTCGTTGCCGCCCTATCCGGTGCTCGACGAGATCCTCAAGCTGTACGTCGAGTACGACCTCTCGGCCAGCGCGATCATCGCCGAGGGTTTCGACGAGGATACCGTCAAGCGGGTGCTGCGCCTGGTTGACCTCAACGAGTACAAGCGGCGTCAGGCGGCCGTCGGGGTGCGGGTGACCCAGCGCGGCTTCGGCCGGGACCGGCGCTATCCGATCACCTCCGGCTGGCGGCTGGGGGATTGATGGAGGGGAAGGGTAGCGGGGCTTTTGTCCCCATCCGGCGGTTTCCGCGGATGCTGTCACCGGACTACCCCAAGTAGACACACAAAAAGAAAGGGAGCCCTCGGGGCCCCCTTCTTGTTTATGCCTTGGCTCAGTCGAGCAGGCGGAGGGGGTTCCACCAGGCGCGCTTGGGCTTGCGATCGGCGGCCTCGACGTCTTCCGGAGTCTCCTCTCCCTGTTTCAGGTCGACGCGGATATCCTGCCTGGCCTCTTCGTACATGCGGCGAATGTCCTGATTGGCGCGGGTCTCGCCTGGGGGCAGCGGGGGCTTGCTTTCGATCAGGCCCAAGGTGGCCTTGCCCAGCCAAGAGCGGTTGTCGTCCTCTTCCTCCAGCGGCACGAACTGGCCGTTCTGCAGGCTCGGATGATCCGGGTAGTTCAGCTTCAGGGTTTCCAGGCTGGTGGCGGCCAGTTCGTCCAGGGTGAGACGCTGGTAGGCCTCGACCATCACCGCCAGGCCGTCGCCCACCGCGGGCGTTTCCTGGAGGTTCTCCACCACGTAGCGGCCGCGGTTGGCGGCGGCGACATAGGCTTCGCGTTTCAGGTAGTAGTGGGCGACGTGAATCTCGTAGGCGGCCAGCAGGTTGCGCAGGTAGACCATGCGCGCCTTGGCGTCCGGCGCATAGCGGCTGTTCGGGAAGCGGCTGGTGAGCTGGGCGAACTCGTTGAAGGAGTCGCGTGCCGCGCCCGGGTCGCGCTTGGTCATGTCCAGCGGCAGGAAACGCGACAGCAGGCCTCGATCCCGGTCGAAGGAGGCCAGGCCCTTGAGGTAGTAGGCGTAGTCGACGTTGGGGTGCTGCGGATGCAGGCGGATGAAGCGCTCGGCGGCCGAGCGCGAGGCTTCCGTCTCCTGGGTCTTGTAGTAGGCGTAGATCAGTTCGAGCTGCGCCTGCTCGGCGTAGCGGCCGAACGGATAGCGGGATTCCAGGGCCTTCAGCTTGTTGGTCGCGGCGCTGTAGTTCTCGTTGTTGAGATCATTCTGGGCCTGCTGGTACAGCTCGGTCTCGCTCAGGTTCTCGTCGACGACATCCTCCTTCTCCTTTTTCGATCCGCAGGCAGCGACGAGAACGAGCGTGGCGATCAACAGCAGGTGTTTCAGGTGCATGAAGGCTGTGCGTCCCTGTGACGGCGGCTGTCGGGGGCCGGGCCGTCCTGTTATGATGGGCGCCCCGCGTGAGCCGGGGCAGATGGGCCGTATTTAACCACAAGCGCATGGCCGAAACCAAAGGCCGTGCCCCGCCGTTGCCGAGCATGTCAATACACAACGATCAGGCCATCCGACTTCGCGCCGAAGTCCCCTTCGAGCTGGGCGGCCAGCGCCTTGACCAGGTCGCCGCACAACTTTTCGCCGAGCATTCGCGCTCGCGCCTGGCCGCCTGGATCAAGGACGGGCGCCTGACCGTGGACGGCGCCGTGCTGCGCCCCCGTGACATCGTGCATGGCGGCGCCCTGCTCGAGCTGGATGCCGAACAGCAGGCGCAGGGTGAATGGGTCGCGCAGGCCATCGAGCTGGACATCGTCCACGAGGACGAACAGATCCTGGTGCTGAACAAGCCGGCCGGGCTGGTCGTGCATCCGGCCGCCGGACATGCCGACGGCACCCTGCTCAATGCGCTGCTGCATCATGTGCCGGGGCTGGTCAAGGTGCCGCGCGCCGGCATCGTCCATCGCCTGGACAAGGACACCACCGGCCTGATGGTGGTGGCCAAGACCCTGCAGGCGCAGACCCGGCTGGTCGAGCAACTGCAGGCGCGCAGTGTCAGCCGCATCTACGAGGCCATCGTGGTCGGCGTGATTACCGCCGGCAGTACCGTCGATGCGCCCATCGGCCGTCACGGCCAGCAGCGTCAGCGCATGGCGGTGGTCGAGGGGGGCAAGCCAGCGGTCAGCCACTATCGCGTGCTCGAGCGCTTCCGCACGCATACCCATACCCGCATCAAGCTGGAGACCGGGCGCACCCACCAGATCCGCGTACACATGGCGCACATCGGCTACCCGCTGGTAGGCGATCCGGTCTATGGCGGGCGTTTTCGTATTCCGCCGGCGGCCAGCCCGACCCTGGTGCAGGCACTCAAGGAGTTCCCGCGCCAGGCGCTGCACGCGCGCTTTCTCGAACTGGATCATCCGCTCAGCGGCGAGCGCCTGAAATGGGAGGCGTCACTGCCGGACGATTTGGTCTGGCTGCTGACGCTGCTGCGCCAGGACAGCCAGGCGTTCGTCGGATGAGTGCCTGGCTGACACCGGACTGGCCGGCGTCCTCGCGGGTGCGGGCCAGCGTGACGACCCGCGAGGGCGGCGTCAGCGCCGCGCCCTTCGAAGGTTTCAACCTCGGCGAGCATGTCGGGGACGAGCCTGCGGCCGTTGCGGAGAATCGCCGGCGTCTGCAAGCCGACCTCGGTTGCGCGCCGGCCTGGCTGCGTCAGGTGCATGGCATGGCAGTGGCGCCGGCCGATCCGGCGCTGATGCCCGAGGCCGATGCCAGTTGGACGGACCGGGCTGGCATCGCCTGCGCGATCCTCACCGCCGACTGCCTGCCGGTGCTGTTCTGCGACCGCACCGGCAGCCGTGTAGCGGCAGCCCATGCCGGCTGGCGCGGGCTGGCCGGTGGCGTGCTGGAAGCAACCCTGGACGCCTTGGCCGTGGCACCGCAGGAGGTGCTGGTCTGGCTCGGCCCGGCCATCGGTCCAGCGGCCTTCGAGATCGGCCCCGAGGTGCGCGAGGCCTTCCTCGAGCAGCATTCGCAGGCGGCGACGGCTTTCGTGCCAAGCCGCAACCCGGGTCGCTTCATGGCCGACCTCTACCGGCTTGCGCGCATCCGCCTGGCCGCTCGCGGCGTCGAGGCCGTATATGGCGGCGGCTTCTGCACTTTCCATGATGCGCGCTTCTACTCCTATCGCCGCGCTCCGCACACTGGTCGCTTTGCCAGTCTGGTCTGGCTGACCGCCTCTTGATGGCCAGTTCTCATGGCGGGAGTAGGCACATTGCGCCCATCCTCTGCGTCCATCGGCCCGGCTGCTGACGCGGATCAATTCCGCGGCCTTGAATCTCCGCTAATCATCCTTATCTATGCTTCATCTCGGCAGGCCCTCCGGGCTGCAGGCGCCTCCAGCGCGCCGGCCTGCTCCTTATAGGAAGGATGACCTCATGCGAATCGACCGATTGACCAGCAAATTGCAACTTGCCCTGTCCGATGCCCAGTCCGTGGCGGTCGGCTTCGACCATGCCGCCATCGAGCCGCTGCACCTGATGCAGGCGCTGCTCGATCAGCAGGGTGGCTCGATCAAGTCGCTCCTGATGCAAGTCGGCTTCGACATCAACGGCCTGCGCCAGGCGCTGAGTCAGTCGCTGGACCAGTTGCCCAAGCTGCAGAACCCTACCGGCGATATGAATCTGTCCCAGGATCTGGCGCGCCTACTCAATCAGGCCGACCGCCTGGCCCAGCAGAAGGGCGACCAGTTCATCTCCAGCGAGTTGGTGCTGCTCGCCGCACTGGACGGCAGCACCCGCCTGGGCAAGTTGTTGCTCGACCAGGGTGTGTCGAAAAAGGCTATCGAAAACGCCGTCAACAACCTGCGCGGCGGCCAGACGGTGAACGACCCGAACGCCGAGGAGTCCCGCCAGGCCCTGGACAAGTACTGCATCGACATGACCGAACGTGCCGAGGACGGCAAGCTCGACCCGGTGATCGGTCGTGACGATGAGATCCGCCGCACCATTCAGGTGCTGCAGCGCCGGACCAAGAACAACCCGGTGCTGATTGGCGAGCCTGGTGTCGGCAAGACCGCCATCGTCGAGGGCCTGGCCCAGCGGATCATCAATGGCGAAGTGCCGGACGGCCTCAGGGACAAGCGCCTGCTAGCCCTG
The DNA here is from genome assembly GCF_054779355.1 of Azotobacter armeniacus. Taxonomy (NCBI): domain Bacteria; kingdom Pseudomonadati; phylum Pseudomonadota; class Gammaproteobacteria; order Pseudomonadales; family Pseudomonadaceae; genus Azotobacter; species Azotobacter armeniacus. Next base: position 29,774 of record NZ_BAAGYK010000005.1, on the reverse strand, counting down.
GACATGGGGGCGCTGATCGCTGGCGCCAAGTTTCGCGGCGAGTTCGAGGAGCGCCTGAAGGCGGTGCTCAACGAGCTGGGCAAACAGGAGGGGCGGGTCATCCTGTTCATCGACGAGTTGCACACCATGGTCGGCGCCGGCAAGGCCGAGGGCGCCATGGATGCCGGCAATATGCTGAAACCCGCCCTGGCGCGCGGTGAACTGCACTGCGTCGGCGCCACCACCCTCGACGAGTACCGCCAGTACATCGAGAAGGACGCCGCGCTGGAGCGGCGCTTCCAGAAGGTACTGGTGGACGAGCCGAACGAGGAGGACACCATCGCCATCCTGCGTGGCCTGAAGGAGCGCTACGAGGTGCACCACGGAGTGACCATCACCGACGGCGCCATCATCGCCGCAGCCAAGCTGTCGCACCGCTACATCACCGACCGCCAGCTGCCGGACAAGGCCATCGACCTGATCGACGAGGCGGCCAGCCGCATCCGCATGGAGATCGACTCCAAGCCCGAGGCGCTGGACCGCCTCGAGCGCCGTCTGATCCAACTGAAGATCGAGCGCGAGGCGCTGAAGAAGGAGACTGACGAGGCAACCAAGAAGCGTCTGGCCAAGCTGGAAGAGGACATCGCCAAGCTCGAGCACGAGTACGCCGACCTTGAGGAGATCTGGAAATCGGAGAAGGCCGAGGTGCAGGGTTCGGCGCAGATCCAGCAGCAACTGGAGCAGGCCAAGCTGGACCTGGAGGCGGCGCGGCGCAAGGGTGATCTGAACCGCATGGCCGAGCTGCAGTACGGGCTGATTCCCGAGCTGGAGCGCAAGCTGGCTGCCGCCGACAGCGGCGAGCCGCGGGAGAACCAGCTGCTGCGCAACCGCGTCACCGACGAGGAGATCGCCGAGGTGGTGTCCAAGTGGACCGGTATCCCGGTGGCCAAGATGCTCGAGGGCGAGCGCGAGAAGCTGCTGAGGATGGAGGAGCTGCTGCACCAGCGGGTGATCGGCCAGCACGAAGCAGTAGTCGCCGTGGCCAATGCGGTGCGGCGTTCCCGCGCCGGGCTCGCCGACCCGAACCGGCCGAGCGGCTCCTTCCTCTTCCTCGGCCCGACCGGGGTGGGCAAGACCGAGCTGTGCAAGGCGCTGGCCGAGTTCCTCTTCGATACCGAGGAGGCGCTGGTGCGCATCGACATGTCCGAGTTCATGGAGAAGCACTCGGTGGCCCGGCTGATCGGCGCCCCTCCGGGGTACGTCGGTTACGAGGAGGGCGGCTACCTGACCGAGGCGGTGCGCCGCAAACCCTACTCGGTGGTGCTGATGGACGAAGTGGAGAAGGCCCATGCCGACGTGTTCAACATCCTTCTGCAGGTGCTGGAGGACGGTCGTCTGACCGACAGCCACGGGCGCACCGTGGACTTCAAAAACACCGTGGTGGTGATGACCTCCAATCTCGGTTCAGTGCAGATCCAGGAGCTGGCCGGCGATCGCGAGGCTCAGCGGGCGGCGGTGATGGATGCGGTGAGCCATCACTTCCGGCCGGAATTCATCAACCGCATCGACGAGGTAGTGGTGTTCGACCCACTGGCCCGCGAACAGATCGCCGGTATCGCCGAGATTCAGTTGAAGCGCCTGCACCGACGTCTGGCTGAGCGCGAGCTGAGCCTGGAACTCTCCGACGAGGCGCTGGGCAAGCTGATCGCTGTCGGCTACGACCCGGTCTATGGGGCCCGGCCGCTCAAGCGGGCGATCCAGCGCTGGATCGAGAACCCGCTGGCGCAGCAGATTCTCGCCGGTCAGTTCGCTCCCGGCACGAAGATCTCCGCCCGGGTGAAAGGCAACGAGATCATCTTCGGCTGAATTCCCGTCCCTCGATTCTCTCCCCAGTCGAGAGAGGGCGAAAATAAGTGTTTGCTATAAAAAGCATTTTCAAGGGTTGACAGGGCCGCCTGGAGCCGTAAAATGCGCGCCACTGCAACGGAGATGGTATTCCTGATTCGCTGCAAGTCAGAAGTGATGAAAGTTCCGCGATAGCTCAGTCGGTAGAGCAAATGACTGTTAATCATTGGGTCCCTGGTTCGAGTCCAGGTCGCGGAGCCAGCTTTCAGACGGGGTATAGCGCAGTCCGGTAGCGCGCCTGCTTTGGGAGCAGGATGTCGGGAGTTCGAATCTCTCTACCCCGACCATCTCTTCATGTGTGGGTCGTTAGCTCAGTCGGTAGAGCAGTTGGCTTTTAACCAATTGGTCGTAGGTTCGAATCCTACACGACCCACCATCTCTACATTCCATGCTTACGCATGTTCACAAAGCCTTTCTTTCTCCACTATTTATTATTCGCTGAACGCCTGAGGGTTTCCTTCCGGTGCGTTTTCGTTCGTCCTGGCTTTGGGTTGTACGGCTCGCCGAAATAGTCGATGACAGGGGGGCCTGTCGTCTGCCGTGACGGTATGGTGGGGGGAGCCCTGCGAGCGGGCTGGCGCTCGCAGGGAGGAGGGGTCAGTGGAGTTTGAGGCGGGGTTCGGTGCTGCTGCGGAAGCGGTCGCCCAGCATCATCATCAGGGTGCGGAAGGTGCCGTACAGCGCCATCTGGTGCATCCGGTACAGCGAGATGTAGAACTTGCGGGCCAGCCAGCCTTCCAGGGTCACGTCGCCGGTCAGGTTGCCCATCAGGTTGCCGATCGCCGAGAAGCTCGAGAGGGAGATCAGCGAACCATGGTCGCTGTAGCGGTACTCGAGCAGGGGTTTGTCTTCCTGGAGCTTGCGATAGAGCGACTTGGCCAGCAGTGAAGCCTGTTGGTGGGCAGCCTGGGCGCGCGGCGGCACGGTGCGGTCGGTGCCCGGCTGCGGGCAGGCGGCACAGTCGCCGAAGGCGAAGATGTCATCGTCGAGGGTGGTCTGCAGAGTCGGGCGCACCATCAGCTGGTTGATGCGGTTGGTTTCCAGGCCATCCAGATCCTTGAGGAAGGCGGGCGCGCGAACGCCTGCCGCCCAGACCATGAGGTCGGCAGGAATGAACTGGTCGTCCTTGGTGCGCAGTCCTTCGGCGGTGACTTCACTGACGGCGGTGCTGGTGAGCACGCGAGCGCCGAGGCTCTCCAGGGTGGCGTGCGCCGAGCGGCTGATGCGTTCGGGGAGGGCGGCCAGCACGCGCGGGCTGGACTCGATCAGTGTGATGCTCAGGTTTTCCGGGGGAATGCGCTCCAGGCCGTAGGCGACCAGCTGTTCGGAGGCGTGGCGCAGTTCGGCGGCCAGTTCGACCCCTGTGGCGCCGGCGCCGACGATGGCGACATTGACCTGGTGGCCGCTGGCATCACTGGCATGGGCGCGCAGATAATGGCTGAGCAGCAGGCGGCGGAAGCGTTCGGCCTGATCGCGGCTCTCCAGGAAGATGCAATGCTCGGCGGCGCCCGGGGTGCCGAAATCGTTGGTGGTGCTGCCGACGGAAAGGATCAGGGTGTCGTAGCTCAGTTCACGCTCAGGCAGAGGGGCGCGGTCGTCCAGAGCCGGCAGGGCCGCCAGGCGGATGCGCTTGTTGGTCCGGTCAAGCCCGCACATGCGGCCGTACTGGAATTCGAAGTTGTTCCACTTGGCCTGGGCCACGTAGTTCAGTTCGTCGCCGGTCGAGTTCAGCGAGCCGGCAGCAACTTCGTGCAGCAGCGGTTTCCACAGGTGGGTCATGTTGGCGTCGACCAGGGTGATCTTTGCCTGAAAGTTCCTGCCCATGCTTTTGCCGAGGCGGGTGGCGAGTTCCAGGCCGCCGGCGCCGCCGCCGACGATTACGATGCGATGAGTCATGTTTAGAGTCTCATAAGGCCAGAAAAAACCGGGGCAGGGGTCGCGGGGGCGAGCGCGAGGCAGCTCATAGCACCAGGCGACCCAGAATACGGCTCAGCAGGCCCAGACCGACGATCACGGTCAGCACGATCAATGCGAGGCGCCATGGGTGGAACGGCTGGCGCTCCACCTGATGCTGCGGGGCACTCAGGTACTCATCGACACGTTGCTGATCATCGGGGCTCAGACGGCTCGGCATGCAAGGCTCGGTATTCTGCAAAATTCTTCCGCACAGCATCCGGGATGGCCGGAATGCTCGCTGGATTGTTGACGTGAATCATAACTCCTTGTGCCGCTCGGCTGGCAAGATGTCTTTTGGTTAAAATTTTCTAATATAGCGAAAGTCCGCTCAATGGCAGATGGCAATAGCGAAGGATGCCTCTAAGCCAGCCTCTCCAAGGGTCGCCTCTGAGGCTCCCGTTCGCCGGGGCGGGTTCCCCCGGCCGGCCTCATGTTCGCTCCCTGACAGTCCCGCCGCTCTGGCGCTCGCCCGGTATAGACTTCACGGGCGGTTCCTCGGAGTTTCCCATGCCCATTCGCCCCATCACTCCTGCCGATCATCCGGCCTTGCTGACGCTGTGGCGGCGCACCCGGGGTTTGCAGCTTCGTGCCGAAGATGACTTCGAGCCCTTTTGTACTTATCTCGCGCGCAATCCCGGGCTGAGCCTGCTGGTCGAACTCGACGGGCGGATCGTCGCTTCGCTGCTGGTCGGCCACGACGGGCGGCGCGGCTATCTGCAGCATCTGGCGGTGGACGAGTCCTGCCGCGCTCGCGGCTTCGCCCGGGCATTGCTGGACGAAGCACTGGCCAGGCTGGCGGGGCAGGGGATCGACAAGTCCCATGTCTTCGTCCTCCGGGATGCGCCGCAGGCTCTGTCCTTCTGGGCGGTGCAGGCCGACTGGGAGATGCGCAGCGATATTCAGGTCTATTCCACACGGAGAAGCTGCGAGTGAGATTCTTCGCCGGTATCGTGCTTTGCCTGGCGCCGCTCTGGGCCCTGGCGCTGGAGGTGGGCGAGCGGCTCGCCCCGTGGACCCTGCTGGACCAGCATGAGCAGGCCTACAGCCTGAGCGGGGAGACCCGCATTCTGCTGGTCGCGCGCAGCATGGATGGCGCCCGGCTGGTCAAGGCAGCGCTCAAGGCGCGGCCACAGGGGTACCTGGAGGCGCGCCAGGTGGTGTTCGTCGCCGACATCAGTCGCATGCCTTCGCTGATCGCTAGCCTGTTCGCCGTTCCGGCAATGCGCGATTACTCCTATCGCGTGCTGCTCGACCGCGACGCTCGGATCGTTTCCCGTTATCCGGGCGATCCAGACAAGGTGTTGTGGCTCGGCCTGGAGCAGGGGCGGTTGCGCGCCCGGCGCGAGTTCGACGACGCCAGTGCCTTGAGCGCAGCCATCGAGCGGACAGCGCCGTGATTGCCGCCGATCTGCTGGCGCCCGGTACCCAGCTGATCGGCGGGGGCCTCTATTTCGGGCTCATGCTCCATGCTGTCTGGCGTGCGCCCTGGCTGGAGCTGTTCAGCGACAGCCGGCGCCAGCATCTGCTGTTCGGGACTGTCCTGGCGCTGTTCCTGCTCTGGCTGGTGCGGCGCGATTTTGTTTCCGGGCTGTCCTTCCACTTCATCGGCATGACTGCGGTGACCCTGTTGCTCGACTGGCCGCTGGCAATGCTCGCCGGATTGACTACGCAGCTCGGGCTGTTGGCACTGGGGCGACAGGATCTGGCGGCGCTGGGCATCAACGGTCTGCTGCTGGTGGCACTTCCCGTGTCGATCACCGAAGGCTGCTCCCTGCTGGTCGAGCGCGCGCAGCCGGGCAACCTGTTCGTCTACATCTTCTGCTCGGGCTTCTTTCCGGCTGCTCTGAGTGCCCTGGCCTGCCTGCTGGCCGGATTCGGCGTGCTGTGGATGGATGGCCGGTACGAAATGCCGCCGTGGCTGCTGGATTACCTCGGCTACTTGTGGCTGGTGATGTTCCCCGAGGCGTTCATCAATGGCGCGGTGGTCAGCGGGCTGGTGGTGTACTATCCGGAGTGGCTGGAAACCTTCAACCGCAGCCGCTACCTGCAGGCGCCCTGGAAGGACGATGAGCCGCACTGACCCGCCCTACGGATCGCCCGGGGCAAGTCAGTGCCCGCGTGGCGGAAGATCGCCGGAAAACAGCTCGTCTTCGAGGCTGTCGCCGGGAATCGCGTGCTCTTCGGCCGCCCAGGCGCCCAGGTCGATCAGCTTGCAGCGTTCGCTGCAGAACGGTCGGTGCGGGCTTTGCGGGCCCCACTCGACCGGCGCCCGGCAGGTGGGACAGGTCACCGTCAGGGGTTGCTTCATGGCTGGCCTCCGCGCAGGGTCAGGTAGAACTGGTGCAGGCGTTCGACCTCGCTGTGCAGCCAGCACAGGTCGCGGTCGTTCATCAGCACATCGTCGGCATGGCGCAGGCGCTCCTCACGGCTGGCCTGAGCCTTGATGATCGCCTCGACCTGCTCCCGGTCAACCTGGTCGCGCTGCATGGCGCGCTCGAGCTGCAGGGGTTCGGGCACATCGACGACCAGGATGCGCTGGGCCATCTTGTGTTGATCGGTTTCCACCAACAGTGGTGAAACCAAGATGGCATAGGGCGAGGTAGCGCGCTCGAGATTGCTGTGGATTTCCTGGCGGATCAGCGGGTGTAGCAGCCTCTCCAGCCAGCGACGCTCCTCGACGCTCCGGAACACTCGGGCACGCAGCGCCGCGCGGTCCAGGCGTCCATCGGGTAGGAGGACTTCCTCGCCGAAGTGCTCGGCGATCTTCGCCAGCACCGGGCGGCCGGGCTCGACCACCCAGCGCGCCGCATCGTCGGCGTCCACCAGGTGCACGCCGAGCGTTCTGAAATGCTGGGCGGCGGCGCTCTTGCCGCTGCCGATACCGCCTGTCAGGCCGAGAATCCAGGGTTTCATGATGTCGAATGCAGACTTGATGCCGAAGTGCTGTGTAGATACCGGTTTGCCTGCGGATATGCAATGGCTTGCGGGCAATAGGGCTCCTTGCGTAGGGCGGGTGCAACCCGCCGCCGATGGCAAGGGGCCGATCCGCAACGGCGGGCTGTGCCCGCCCTACAAACCGGCGAACTGCAGGTAGCTGCCGGTGATCCGTTCGCCCCAGAGCAGGGCGATCCAGCCGGCGAGGGCAAGGAAAGGGCCGAAGGGGATAGGCGTGCCACTTTCGGCCTTGCGCAGGCGCAGGATGACGACCCCCAGCACGGCACCGACCAGCGAGGAGAGCAGAATGGTCAGTGGCAGGATCTGCCAGCCGCCCCAGGCACCGAGCATCGCCAGCAGCTTGAAGTCGCCGTAGCCCATGCCTTCCTTGCCGGTGAGGAGCTTGAACAGCCAGTACACCGACCACAGGCTGAGATAACCGGCCACCGCGCCCCAGAGGGCATCCTCCAGGGAAACGAACAGCCCGAAGTTGTTGAGGATCAGTCCCAGCCAGAGCAGCGGCAGCACCAGCGAGTCCGGCAGCAGCTGGTGGTCGTAGTCGATCAGGCTCATGGCCAAAAGGCCCCAGCCGAGCAGCAGCATGGCGCCGGCCTGCCAGCCGAAGCCATAATGCCAGGCGACATGGGCCGAGAGCAGCCCGCAGGCCATTTCCACCAGTGGATAGCGCGCACTGATCGGCGCCTTGCAGGCCGAGCAGCGGCCGCGCAGAGCCAGCCAGCCGAGCAGCGGGATGTTCTCCCAAGGCTTGATCTCGTGGCCGCAGTGCGGGCAGTGGGAGTGGGGCAATAGCAGGTTGAAGGTCTCACCCGGCCCCTCACCGGGCAGCTCCAGCACTTCCCGTGCCTGTGCCTGCCAGTCACGCAGCATCATCTTCGGCAGGCGATGAATCACCACGTTGAGAAAGCTGCCGACCACCAGGCCCAGCAGCACCGCACAGAAAGCGAAGGCTGGCGCATGGCCGGCCAGAAGTTCGTAAAAGGACATGTTCAGACCACGGCACCCAACTGGAAGATCGGCAGGTACATGGCGATGATCAGTCCGCCGACCAGCACGCCGAGCACCGACATGATCATTGGCTCCATCAGGCTGGTCAGGCTGTCCACCATGTTGTCCACTTCTGCTTCATAAAAGCTCGCCACCTTGTCGAGCATCTCGTCCAGCGCGCCGGACTCCTCGCCGATGGCGGTCATCTGGATCGCCATGGTCGGGAAAGCGCCGGTGGTACGCATGGAGAAGTTCAGCTGCATGCCGGTGGTGACATCGGCCTTGACCTTGTCGGTAGCGGTGCGGAACACCACGTTGCCGGTGGCGCCGGACACCGAATCCAGCGCATCGACCAGCGGCACACCGGCGGCAAAAGTAGTGGATAAAGTGCGGGCGAAGCGGGCCACCGCCGACTTGTAGAGGATCTCGCCGACGATCGGCAGCTTGAGCAGGGAGCGATCCGTCCAGTTGCGAAACTTCTCCGAGCGCCGGTGCGCCTGCTTGAGGCTGAAGGCCACTATGAACATCCCCAGCAGCGCGTAGTACCAGGATTCCTGCAAGGTCTCCGACAGGCTGATGACCATCCGGGTGAAGGCCGGCAGCTCGGCACCGAAGTTGGCGAACACCGACTGGAACTGCGGCACCACCTTGATCAGCAGAATTGCCGAAACGACGATCGCCACCACCACCACCGCGATAGGGTAGGTCATCGCCTTCTTGATCTTGGCCTTCAGCGCCTCGGTCTTTTCCTTGTAGGTGGCGACCCGGTCCAACAGATTTTCCAGGGCGCCGGACTGCTCGCCGGAGTCCACCAGGTTGCAGTAGAGGTCGTCGAAGTACAGCGGCTTCTTGCGCAGGGCAGTGGCGAAGCTGTTGCCGGCCGACACCTCCTGCTTCACCTCGCTCACCAGCTTGCGCATGTTCGGATTGTCGAAACCCTCGCAGATAATGTCGAAGGCCTGCAGCAGCGGCACGCCGGCCTTCATCATGGTGGCCATCTGCCGGGTGAACAGGGCGATGTCCAGCGGCTTGATCTTCTTGCCGGCGCCGAACAGCGAGGCGGCCTTCTTGCGCACCTTGCTCGGGTTGATGCCCTGCTTGCGCAACTGCGCCTTGACCAGCGCCGGATTCTGTCCGCTCAGTTCACCCTTGACCTTGGTCCCGCGCCGGTCGGTGCCTTCCCAGGTGAACAGGCTGGTTTTCAACGCTTTTTCCGCCATGTTTGGTCCTTGGTCTTAGTCCTTGGTGACACGATTGGCTTCTTCCAGGCTGGTGACGCCCTGCATGGCTTTCAGCAGAGCCGATGTGCGCAGGTCATTGAAGCCGTCGGCGCGCATCTGCCGCGCAATCTCGATGGAGTTTCCGTCCTCCATGATAATGCGCTGTAGGGCGGGGGTGATTTTAACCACTTCATAAATGCCGACCCTGCCCTTGTAGCCGCCGTTGCAGTTCTCGCAGCCGGTCGGGGCGTAGAGCTTGAAGGTGCCGATGCGTTCTTCCGGGAAGCCTTCCGTGAGCAGTGCCTCGCGGGGAATGTCTACCGCCTTCTTGCAGGCGCACAGCTTGCGCGCCAGCCGCTGGGCGATGATCAGGTTCACCGAGGTGGCAATGTTGAAGGAGGGCACCCCCATGTTGCGCAGGCGGGTCAGGGTTTCCGCGGCGCTGTTGGTGTGCAGGGTGGACATCACCATGTGTCCGGTCTGTGCGGCCTTGATGGCGATCTCGGCGGTTTCCAGGTCGCGGATCTCGCCGACCATGATGATGTCCGGGTCCTGGCGCAGGAAGGCGCGCAGCGCCTGGGAGAAGTCCATGCCCTGGCGCGGATTGACGTTGACCTGGTTGATGCCCTCCAGGTTGATCTCCACCGGATCCTCCGCGGTGGAGATGTTCACCTCCGGCGTATTGAGGATGTTCAGGCCGGTGTACAGGGATACCGTCTTGCCCGAGCCGGTCGGGCCGGTCACCAGGATCATCCCCTGCGGCTGGCTCAGCGCCGCCAGGTAGAGCGCCTTCTGCTCGGCCTCGTAGCCCAGGGCGTCGATGCCCATCTGTGCGCTGGACGGATCGAGAATCCGCATCACCGTCTTCTCGCCCCACAGGGTGGGCAGGGTGTTGACCCGGAAGTCGATGGCCTTGGTCTTCGACAGCTTCATCTTGATCCGGCCGTCCTGCGGCTTGCGCCGCTCGGAGATGTCCAGCCCGGCCATCACCTTCAGCCGCGCGGCGATCTTCGGCGCCAGTTGGACCGGCGGTCTGGTCACCTCATGGAGGATGCCGTCGGTGCGAAAGCGCACCCGGTAGCTCTTCTCGTAGGGCTCGAAGTGCAGGTCGGAGGAGCCGCCGCGGATCGCGTCCAGCAGCATCTTGTTGACGAAGCGCACCACCGGCGCGTCCTCGGCTCCGCCGCTCGGGTCGGCCTCATCCTCCTTCTGGCCGCTCGCCTCGACGTCGAGTCCATCCAAGTCTGCATCGGCGAGGTCGTCCAGACCGGTGCCGGCGCCCTCGAAATACTTCTCGATGGCCTCGCCCAGCCGATCGTCCTCGACCAGGATGGCCTCGGTGTTCAGGCCGGTGCCGAAGCGGATTTCGCGGATCGCCTCGTGGTTGGTCGGATCGGAAATCGCCACGTACAGCCGGTTGCCGCGCCGCCACAGGGGCAGGACGCGGTGCTGGCGGATCAGCTTCTCACTGACCAGGTCCTTCGGCTGACCCTCCCTGTCCAGCGTCTTGAGATCGAGCAGGGCGATGCCGAACTGCTCAGCGGCCAGCTCTGCCAGCGGTCGGCTCTTTGCCAGCTTGTTCTGCACCAGCCAGGTGATCAGAGATGTCTGGTTGCGCTGCGCCTGCAGTTGCGCCTGCTGGGCGGTCTTTTCGTCGATCAGACCGGTCAGCACCATCTGCCGCGCCAGGCCGGGGAGGGAAACGTCGTTGCTCATCGAATGGACAGCTCTCTGCGCAATATAAGGGTAACGGGCTGCTGACCGGTCGCTGCCAGGGTGCTCCACCAGCTTCCCCCCTCTCCCCGCCGGGGAGAGGGCCGGGGTGAGGAGATTTTTTAAGAGGGAAGCAGAAAAAATTTCTCGACCAATGCAGGCAATCCGCCACTCCCCCGCAATGGCCCCGCCTTATAACCCAGTTACCAATATCTGCCAAACTCACAAAAAACAGGTGACAAAAAGTGTCAGGAACTGGCGGGTTTGAGGTTGTGTTTTTGCGGTGAATTGTCAGGCGGAATATTGGATGTACTCGAAAGTTCGGACACTTTGTCGCACGGATATATCGGTTTTTGTGATGCATTGCCCATCTGGGGAAGTTGCGGATGAGTTGTTCCTACATGTCGTCGATGTCGTGTAACCCTAGCAATAGCAGGGTTTGCAGCGGTTGTTGCAGGGGAGTGGAGGCATTGAAAACAGAACTTCTCCAAATTGAATCGAGAAAAGCTGGCATATCGCCTGCAATGACTCCGGCAGGCTAGAAACAAAGCCTGAATACTTCAAGGAGAAGTTTGATGAAAGCTCAAATGCAAAAAGGTTTTACCCTGATCGAATTGATGATCGTCGTAGCGATCATCGGTATTCTGGCTGCCGTCGCCCTGCCGGCCTATCAGGACTACACCATTCGCGCCCGTGTGACCGAAGGCGTGGGTCTGGCTGCCAGCGCCAAGCAAATGATCGGTGAAAGCAATACTCTCACCGAGCTGACCGCTACTGCTGACACCTGGAATGCCCAGGCCGGCGGCAATGGTGCGATCAGTAAGTACGTGGCCTCTGTATTGATTGATAATGCCACTGGTGAAGTGACCGTGACCTTCAACGAGGCCAACGTCGGTAATATCCCGGCTGCTTCTACTCTGGTTTACACGCCCTACGTGCAAACTGGTACCGGCCCGGTTCAACTGGCTGCCAACTTCGGTACCGGCAATACTGGTTCCGTTGACTGGGGCTGCGCCTCCGAAAACAACGCTGTTTCGACCGCTCGTAGCCTGGAGGCCCTGAATGTCGGTACCCTGCCGGCCCAGTTCGCTCCGAGCGAGTGCCGCTAAGCGGAGCCGTGGGGCGGGGTGAAGCCCGCGCTGCTCCGGCACCCATTGCTGCGATTGAGCCTTGTAGGGCGGGTGCAACCCGCGCGGTTGCCGGCAACTCCATCGGCAATGGCGGGTTTCACCCGCCCTACCGAACGCCCCGTCTCTGTACGGGGCGTTTGCGTTCCGGCAACGTCATTGGCATGACGGTGGGTTTCGCGCCGGGCAATCCGACGCCTGCATTGTGTGCACCACAAGGATGTTGTCATGTCGCGTTATCGCCGCGCTCGTGTTCCCGGCGGAACCTACTTTTTCACGGAGGTCACCGAGCGTCGCCAGCCGATCCTGATCCATACGGATGTTCGCCTGGCCTTGCGCGAGGTCATCGTTCTCGTGCGGGAAACGCTGCCGTTTCGTATCGATGGCTGGGTGCTGCTGCCGGATCATCTGCACGCCATCTGGACCCTGCCCGAGGGTGATGCCGATTTCTCCACCCGCTGGCGGCTGATCAAGCGGCATGTCACCCGCACCTGCGGGTCTGCCCATGGCCGTTCCGACTATCTGACCGGGCGGCGTACCGCGAAGCAATGCGGCACGCTCTGGCAGCACCGCTTCTGGGAACACCTGATTCGCGACGAGCACGACTTTCGCCGGCATCTCGACTACCTGCACGGCAATCCGCTGAAGCACGGCCTGGTCGAGCGGGTCGTGGACTGGCCATGGTCCAGCTTTCACCGGTGGGCGAGGCAAGGCGTCTATCCTGCCGATTGGGCCGGTGTCGGGAACGATGGTTCAGTTGTGGAGGGGTAGGGCGGGTGCAACCCGCCGTTTCGGGGTGGGCCTTCTTGGGCATTTTCGGCGGGTTTCACCCGCCCTACGGAGCGCTGGCAGGCAGTTGATCGCCAGCAAGCCGGCTCCTGTGAAGTGGGGAAGGCGTTCTCCCTTACAGCTGCAACCGCATCGATAGATCCACCGCCTTGATGTCCTTGGTCAGGGTGCCGAGGGAGATATAGTCGACGCCGGTTTCGGCGATGCGGCGCAGGTTGTCGCCGTTGATGCCGCCGGAGGCTTCCAGTTTGGCGCGGCCGGCGGTGAGGCGCACGGCGGTGTACATGTCCTCGAGGCTGAGCTCGTCGAGCATGACGATGTCGGCGCCGGCGGCCAGGGCCTGGTCGAGTTCCTGCAGGTCTTCGACTTCGACCTCCACTGGTTTGCCGGGGGCGATCCGCCGGGCCGCAGCGACCGCCTCGGTGATGCCGCCACAAGCGGCGATGTGGTTTTCCTTGATCAGGAAGGCGTCGAACAGGCCGATGCGGTGGTTGTGGCAGCCGCCGCAGGTGACTGCGTATTTCTGCGCCAGGCGCAGGCCGGGGAGGGTCTTGCGGGTGTCCAGCAGGCGCACAGAGGTGCCTTCGACCAGATCGGCATAGTGGCGGCAGCGGCTGGCCACCGCGGAAAGGGTCTGGAGGAAGTTCAGGGCGCTGCGTTCGCCACTGAGCAGGGCGCGGGCCGGGCCTTCCAGGCTGAACAACAGCTTGTCGGCGTCGACCCGCTCGCCGTCGGCAACCTCCCAGTGCACGGCGACGCGCGGGTCGAGCTGGCGGAACACCTCGTCGACCCAGGCGCTGCCGGCGATCACCGTCGCCTCGCGGGTGATGACGCGGGCGCGGGCCAGACGTCCTTCGGGGATCAGCTGCGCGGTGAGATCGCCGCTGCCGATGTCCTCGGCCAGGGCGCGGCGGACGTTCGCCACGATTTCGGCGCTCAGGTCGGCAAGAATGAGGTCTGGCATGGGGGACTCCGGCAGGTTGGATGCGTCGGATTATAGGGCGCGCGCTGCCTCCCGTGCAGTGCGGATCCAGCCCGCTGGCATGCCTGCAACGGGGCATCGCTTGGCCCAGCGGCCCGGCTGCTCTAGAGTGTCGGCTGTTTTCAGGAGAGATGCATGCAGCTCGATCCCGCCACCGGCTGGTGCCAAGGCATTCGCCATTGCCCGTCGCCGAATTTCAATGCCCGCCCTCAGGGCGAGATTTCCCTGCTGGTGATCCACAACATCAGCCTGCCGCCGGGCTGCTTCGGCACCGGTAAGGTGCAGCAGTTCTTCGGCAACTGCCTGCCGGCGGACGAGCATCCCTATTTCGCTTCCATTGCCTCGCTGCAGGTTTCAGCGCACTTCTTCATCGAGCGCGATGGCGCGATCACCCAGTTCGTCTCCTGCCTGGACCGCGCCTGGCACGCCGGGCAGTCGTGCTTCGGGGGGCGAGAGAACTGCAACGACTTTTCCCTGGGCATCGAGCTGGAGGGCACCGACGAGCTGCCCTACAGCGACTCCCAATACACCAGCCTGACGACTCTCACCCGGCTGTTGCAGCAGGCTTATCCGGCACTCGACGTCCGGCACATCTGCGGCCATGTCGATATCGCTCCCCAGCGCAAGACCGACCCGGGGCCAGCATTCGACTGGGCGCGCTATCGCAATGCACTATCCGACTCGAGAGGTATGCAATGACGTTTCTGGTGCTTCTGCTGGTGCTGCTGGTGGAGCGGTTCTCCCGCTGGCGTCTGCGCTTCCAGCAGGACATTTTCTGGCTGCGGCTCCTGGATCGGGTCGAGGTTGACCCGGACCTGGCGGGATCGCCCCGCCGGGCGCTGTTCCGCCTGGTAGCCTTGCCGGTGCTTGCGGTGGGGCTGCTGCTGGCGCTGCTGTCGGCTCCGCTCTACGGCTGGCTGGCGTTGCCGCTGCATATCCTGGTGCTGATCTACAGCCTGGGGCGCGGCGATGTGCTGACCGAGTTGCGGCCGTTCCGCGATGCCTGGCGGCGCGGCGACAGCGAAGCCGCCTGTCTGGCGGCTGAGCGTGACCTGGCGGTGGAGGCGGAGGAGAGCCTGTCGCTGTTGCGGCGGGTACAGGGCTACCTGCTGTGGCAGGCCTACCAGAGCTTCTTCGCGGTGATCTTCTGGTACGCCCTGCTCGGGCCCGTGGCAGCGCTGGTCTATCGTCTGCTGGCGCTGACCGGCGAGCACACGACCCTTCCGGCCCTGCGCGAGCAGTCGGTGCGGCTGCGCCATATCTTCGACTGGCTGCCGGCGCGCGCTCTGGCCCTGAGCTTCGCTCTGGTCGGCAATTTCGCCGCGGTGCTCCGCGTGCTGCTGCACGATCTATGGAATCGCGAGGTGCCCGCGGCGAAGCTGGTGATCGAGGCCGGGCGTGCCGCCAACGAGGGTCAGGAGGTAGAAGTGCTGGCCGGCGAGGCAGGGGTGGTTACCTTGGACGAACTGTGGCAGCTCCTCGTGCGCGCCGGGATGCTCTGGTACGTGGTATTGGCGCTGGCGATCCTGTTCCTCTGAACTCGGCTTCAATCGGCCCAGCCGAACAGTTCGCAGGCGTTGCGCGTGCTGGCTTCGGCCAGGGCTTCCGGCTCGACGCCCATGAGCGCGGCAATGGCGGCGCAGATTTCCGGCAGATGCTCGGGGCTGTTGCGCACACCGGGATGCATTGCAGGTGCCATGTCCGGGGCATCGGTTTCCAGTACCACGGCCTCCAGCGGCAGCTCGGCGACGACTTTGCGCAGGCGGTTGGCCTGGGGCCAGGTCGGCGCGCCGCCGAGACCTAGGCGGAAGCCGAGTTTCAGGTACTCCCGCGCCTCCTCCCGGCTGCCGCTGAAGGCATGGACGATGCCGGCGCGGGACAGGCGCATGCGCTTCAGGGCCGCGATGGTGGGCGTATGGGCGCGCCGCACGTGCAGCAACACCGGCAACTCCAGCTCCGCCGCCAGCCGCAGCTGGGCTTCGAACAGCGCCTGCTGGCGTTGGCGGTCCAGCCCGCCGAGGTAGTAGTCGAGACCGAACTCGCCGACTGCGCAGAGCCTGTCGTGGCCGTGCAGACGGCGCAACCAGGCGCCGAGATCGTCCAGATCGGCTGCGCGGTGTCGCTCCAGAAACACGGGGTGCAGGCCGAGGGCGGCATACAGGCCGGGTTCGGTGCAGGCCAGATCCCAGATGCGCTGCCAGTTCTGCCGATACACACCAAGCAGGACCTGGCGCCCAACGCCCAGCGCCCGGCAGCGGGCCAGCACCGCGGCGCGGTCGGCGTCGAAGTCGGGAAAGTCGAGGTGGTTGTGGGTGTCGATCAGCCGCATGGGCAGTGGACTCCATCGGGAAGCGGCGGAGGGCGCGCATGCAGGACGCGTTTCACCCTGCCTCCCTTCCGGGGCTGGCGTCGTGGGAGCGGCCAAGGCCGCTTCCACGGTTCGCTATCTGGAGCAGCGCCTGTCCGAAGGATATCCGGGTTTGCCGTTCAGGCCGAGCGCTGTAGGTTTTCCACCTGCGGATTGCCCTGGGGCGGCAGGCATTCGCCGCGGCCGATGGCGAAGTAGCGGAAGCCGTGGCGGGCCAGGCGCTCCGGATCGAACAAATTGCGCCCGTCGAAGATTACCGGGGCGGCCAGCTTGCGGGCGATCAGCGGGAAGTCGGGGGCCTTGAACTGCTGCCATTCGGTGCAGATCAGCAGGGCGTCGGCACCACCCAGGGCGGCCTCCGGGGTGCCCATCAGCTGCAGCCTTTCGTCGTCGCCGTAGAGCCGCTGGGCCTCGTGCATGGCCTCCGGGTCGTAGGCGCGCACCCGCGCGCCGGCGGCCCACAGCGCCTCCAGCAGATCGCGGCTGGGGGCCTCGCGCATGTCGTCGGTGTTCGGCTTGAAGGCCAGTCCCCAGAGGGCGAAGGTCCGCCCGCGCAGGTCATCGCCGAAGTAGCGGCGCACCAGCTCGAACAGCTTGCCCTTCTGCCGCGCGTTCACCGCCTCGACCGCCTGCAGCAGGTCGCTGGCGCAGCCCGCCTCGCCGGCGCTGTGGATCAGCGCCCGCAGGTCCTTGGGAAAGCACGAGCCGCCGTAGCCGCAGCCGGGGTAGATGAAGTGGTAGCCGATGCGCGGGTCGGCGCCGATACCCTGGCGCACCGCCTCGATGTCGGCGCCCAGGTGCTCGGCCAGCTCGGCCATCTGATTGATGAAGCTGATCTTGGTGGCCAGCATGCAGTTGGCGGCGTACTTGGTCAGCTCGGCGCTGCGCAGGTCCATGAACAGCATGCGGTCGTGGTTGCGGTTGAAAGGCTCGTAGAGCTCGCGCATGGTTTCGCGGGCGCTGGCCGAGGTGCTGCCGACGACGATGCGATCCGGGCGTCGGCAGTCGGCCAGGGCCGAGCCTTCCTTGAGGAATTCCGGGTTGGAGACGATCTCGAAGTCCAGCTGGCGGCCGGCCGCCTGCAGTGCCTGAGCGATGCGCGCCTGCAGGCGGTCGCCGGTGCCGACCGGCACGGTGGATTTCTCGACGATTACCAGCGGCTCTCGGCGGTGGCGGGCGATGGCGTCGCTGACCGCCAGTACCCCCGCGAGGTTGGCCGAGCCGTCCGCCACCGAGTCGGTACCGACGGCGATGAATAGCACCCGGCCATGTTCGACGGCCGCCCGCTCGTCAGTGGTGAAGCGCAGCCGCCCAGCCTCCAGGTTCTCCCGCACCAGTTCGGTCAGGCCCGGCTCGTAGAGGCGCACCTGGCCACGCTGCAACTGGGCGATCTTGACCGCGTCGATATCCATGCAGAGCACGTCGTGGCCGACCTCAGCCATGACCGCGGCCTGTACCAGGCCCACGTAACCGATGCCGAAAACGCTGATTTTCAAGACGGATACCCCCGAGTGCGCAAACGATAAGGCGATGCTGGAGGAGGGATGTGTCAGGGACTTTACGGTTGTGTGGCAGATAGGCGGGCCAGTATGGATGATGGCTTGGCGCCGTCGGTGCACCGTCATGCTTCCGTCAACGGGATGGCTTAAACCCGTACTTCCTTTGGGTCCATAGGGGAAGACGCACATGAGCGATACCGATATCCGTCGCCGCCGCCTGCTGCAAGGCATGGGCGCCGGTCTGCTGCTGCCGGGGATGGGGGCTGCTCCGGCGCTGATCGCCGCGCCCGGCGCGCGGCCACAACTCACCGACGGCGTGCAGTCCGGCGATCTGCAGGGCGACCGCGCGGTGATCTGGAGCCGCTGCGACCGGGCTGCGCGGATGATCGTCGAGTGGGACACCCGCAGCGTATTCAGCGCGCCGCGGCGGCTGGTGGGGGAGGCGACCGACGCCAGCCAGGACTTCACCGCGCGCATCGACCTGAGCGGGCTGCCGGCGGACCAGTCGATCTTCTACCGGGTGCGCTTCGAGGACGCCCGCGACGGCACCCTCAGCGAGCCCTGGTTCGGTCACCTGCGCAGCGCTCCGGCGCAGGCGCGGGACCTTCGCTTCGTCTGGGGCGGCGACACCGCCGGGCAGGGCTTCGGCATCAACCCGGAGATCGGCGGCATGCGCATCTACGAGGCCATGCGCCGGCGCCAGCCGGACTTCTTCCTGCACAGCGGTGACTGCATCTATGCCGACGGGCCGATCAGCGCGCAGATCCAGACCGCCGACGGCCAGCTGTGGAACAACCTGGTCACCGAGGCCAAGAGCAAGGTAGCCGAGAGCCTTGACGAGTTCCGCGGCAACTACCGCTACAACCTGCTCGACGACAACCTGCGCCGCTTCAATGCGGATGTGCCGCAGATCTGGCAGTGGGACGACCACGAGGTGACCAACAACTGGTCGCCGGGCAAGGAGCTGGACGACCGCTATCGGGTCCGCGACATCGGCCTGCTCGCCGCCCGCGGCCGCCAGGCCTTCCTCGAGTATTCGCCGATGCGCCTGTTGCGCCCCGACGGGGCCGGACGCATCTACCGCAAGCTCGGCTACGGCCCGCAGCTGGACGTGTTCGTGCTGGACATGCGCAGCTATCGCGACGCCAACAGCGACAACCTGCAGCCGCGGCAGGGACCGGGAGCCGCCTTCCTCGGCCATCCCCAGCTGAACTGGCTGAAGCGCGAACTGCGTGCCTCGCGGGCGCTGTGGAAGGTGATCGCCGCGGACATGCCGATCGGCCTGCTCATCCCCGACGGCCAGGATGCGCAGGGCCAAAGGCGCTGGGAGGCGATCGCCAACGGCAACGACGGCCAGGCCCTCGGCCGCGAGCTGGAGATCGCTGAATTGCTGGCCTTCATCCGCCAGCAGGAGATCCGCAACACTGTCTGGCTGACTGCCGACGTGCACTACTGCGCGGCCCACCACTACAGCCCCGAGCGGGCGGTCTTCCAGGATTTCGAGCCGTTCTGGGAGTTCGTCGCCGGTCCGCTCAACGCCGGCAGCTTCGGCCCCAATCCGCTGGACGGCACCTTCGGTCCCCAAGTGGTGTTCCAGAAGGCGCCGCCGGTGGCCAACAGCTCGCCGCTGGCCGGCTACCAGTTCTTCGGCGAAGTGGAGATCGAGGCGCAGAGCGGTCTGCTGCGGGTCAGCCTGCGGGATATCGACGGCGTAGCGGTATACAGCCAGGAGCTGCAGCCGGCGTAGGCCGGTCTCGCCGGGCCGCTCCTATGGCTGCTCGCGGCGGACCTTGAGGGTGCGCGGGATGGCCTCGATCCCGGGCAGGTAGTCACCCTCGATGGCGCGCAGGGTCCAGTCGAGCACCCGTTCGGCGATGCGGTCGTGCTGCTGGGAGATGGTATTGACCCGCAGCGGCACGAAGTCCAGCAGCTGGGCATCGCCGAAGGTGGCCAGGCGCAGTCCGGCGAACGCCTCCGCCGGGTAGTCGCGCAGGGCCTCGAAGACGCCCTCCAGCAGCACGTAGGAGGTGGTCACCAGAGCGTCCGGCCGGTCCGCACCGCGCAGCAGGGCGTGCATCTGCTGGCAGCCGCAGGCCCGGCTGAACTGCTCGGCATGATGGACACTGATGATCCCGTCGAATCCCTCCAGGGCCTGGTGAAAGCCGCGCTCGCGCGCTTGGCTGATCGGCAGGGCGCTGTAGGCGTCGATCAGCGCGATATGCCGCGGCGGCGGGCTGAGCAGGCTGGCGGTGAGCTGGGCGCCGGCCAACTGGTCGTCGCTGACCACCGAGCGGATGTGCGCGGGGTCGAGGGCGCGGTCGACGGCGATCACCGGCAGCCCAGCCTCGACCAGGTTGTGGTAGAGCGGATCGTCCTGCTGCAGGCAGCTGGCGACGATCAGCGCGTCGCAGCGCCGCGAGCGGAACAGTTCGAGCAACTGGCGCTCGCTGGACGGGTCGTCGTCGGAGCTGGCGATCAGCAGCTGGTAGCCGGCGGCGCGAGCGCCCTGTTCGAGCAGCTTGGCTAGGCGCGCGTAGCTGGGGTTCTCCAGATCCGGGAGGATGAAGCCCAGGCAGCGACTCTGCCCGCGGCGCAGACCGGCGGCCTGCTGGTCGGGGAGATAGCCGTAGCGCTCGACCACTGCCAGCACGCGCTCCACGGTGGCCGGACTGATGCGCCGCTGGGCGGCCTGGCCGTTGATTACATAGCTGGCGGTGGTGACGGACACTTGGGCCAGGCGGGCGATATCGCTGAGTTTCAAGGTTAGGTCCTGGGTGGCATAACAGCAGGGCTTCAAGGATCGCCCATTATCGGGTAACGTGCCAGCCCATGATGAAACGATTCAGCGGGCAGCCCGGTAGACTATTCTTCTAAAGATAATCGGCGTTGTCTGCGCTCGATGGTGGCTCTTGCCAGAACCAGAACAATTAGGAGATTTCCATGCTCGAGTTGAATGCCGCGCAGATCCGCATGGGCCGCAGCGCGCCGGACAAGCAGGCGGCACTGGCGCTTTTGGCCGAGGGCCTGATCGACGACGGCCTGGTGGAGCCCGGCTACCTTGCCGGCATGCAGGCCCGCGAGGCCCAGGGCTCGACCTACCTCGGCCAGGGCATCGCGATTCCCCACGGCACGCCGGAAACCCGCGACCAGGTGCGGCGCACCGGCGTGCGCCTGATCCAGTTCCCCGAGGGCGTGGACTGGGGCAATGGCCAGCGGGTCTACCTGGCCATCGCCATCGCCGCCCGCTCCGACGAGCACCTGCATCTGCTGCAACTGCTGACCCGGGCCCTCGGCGAGGGCGATCTCAGTCAGGCGCTGCGCGAGGCCGAGGAGGCCGAGAACATCGTCGCGCTGCTGCAGGGTGCACCGCGGGAGCTGGCCCTGGATAGCCAACTGATCGGCTTGGGCGTGGTAGCCGAGGATTTCGACGAGTTGGCCTGGCACGGCGCGCGTCTCTTGAAGCGGGCCGGCTGCGTGGCCTCCGGCTTCGCCGGCAGCCTGGTACAGAGCCAGCCGTTGCCGCTGGGCGATGGGCTCTGGTGGCTGCACAGCGAGCAGGCGGTGGAGCAGCCCGGGCTGGCCTTCGTCACACCGGCGCAGCCGGTCAGCCTGCATGGCCAGCCGCTGGCCGGGCTGTTCTGCCTGGCCAGCCTGGGCGAGGCGCACCGCCAGTTGCTCGAGCGGCTCTGCGACCTGCTGGTCGAGGGGCGTGGCGCGACCTTCAGCCAAGCCACCTGTAGCCGCAGCGTGCTGGAAGCCCTGGGCGCCGAGCTGCCGGACGACTGGCCGAGCCGGCGCGTCACCCTGGCCAACGCCCATGGCCTGCACGCACGTCCGGCCAAGGCGCTGGTCGAGGTCGCCCAGGCCTTCGAGGGCGAGATCCGCATCCGCCTGGCCGGCGAAACCGGACGCGGGGTGTCGGCCAAGAGCCTGAGCAAGCTGTTGGCGCTGGGCGCGCGGCGCGGCCAGGAGCTGGAATTCAGCGCCGAACCCGCGATCGCCGCCGATGCTCTGGCGGCGATCGAGGCCGCCGTACTGGCCGGCCTCGGCGAGAGCATCGAGCCGCTGGCGGTGCATGGCGGGGCATCGCCCTCCGAGGTGACGGCCAGTGCCAGTGTCATCGCCCGGCCGCAGGCGCCGGTGGCGGGGGCGCGCCTGCAGGCGGTCGCCGCCGCGCCGGGTATCGCCATCGGTCCGGCGCTGGTGCGCACGCCGCTGGAGCTCGATTATCCGCAGCGCGGCCAAGGCATGCTGATCGAGCTGCAGCGCCTGGACAGCGCCCTGGCGCAGGTCACGGCGGATATCCAGCGACTGATCGACGGCAGCGAGGAGGCCAACATCCGCGAGATCTTCATCACCCATCAGGCAATGCTGCGCGATCCGGCGCTGCGCGAGGACGTCAATGCGCGTCTGGCCGACGGGCTCAGCGCCGAGGCGGCCTGGAGCGTCGAAACCGAAGCGGCAGCGCAGCAGCAGGAGGCCCTGCACGATGCACTGCTCGCCGAGCGCGCCGCCGACCTGCGCGACATCGGCCGGCGGGTGCTGGCGCACCTGTGCGGTGTCGAGGCGCCGAGCGAGCCGGACGAGCCCTACATCCTGGTAATGGACGAGGTGGCCCCCTCCGACGTGGCCAGCCTCAACCGCCAGCGGGTGGCCGGCATCCTCACGGCCCGCGGCGGCGCCACCGCGCACAGCGCGATCATCGCCCGCACCCTGGGGATTCCTGCCATCGTCGGCGCCGGCGAGGCGGTGCTGGCCCTGGCCCAGCGCACCCTGTTGCTGCTCGACGGTGACCACGGCCTTCTGCGCGTTGCTCCGGATGCGCAGACATTGGAACAGGCGCAGCGCGAGCGCGAGGCCAACCGGCTGCGCCGGGAGCGCGCCCATGCCGGGCGCCTGCAGCCGGCAGTGACCTGCGACGGCCATGCGGTGGAAGTGGCGGCGAACATCGGCGCCAGCGCCGAGAGTGCCGAGGCCGTCGAGCTGGGCGCCGAGGGCGTCGGCCTGCTGCGCACCGAGCTGGTGTTCATGGACCATGCCCAGGCGCCGGATCAGGCTGCCCAGGAAGCCGAGTACCGCCGCGTGCTAGACGGGCTCGCCGGCCGCCCGCTGGTGGTGCGCACCCTGGATGTCGGCGGCGACAAGCCCTTGCCCTACTGGCCTATGCCGGCGGAGGAGAACCCCTTCCTCGGCGTGCGCGGCATTCGCCTGAGCCTGCAGCGCCCGGACATCCTGGAAACCCAGCTGCGCGCCTTGCTGGCCTCGGCCGAGGGGCGGCCGCTGCGGATCATGTTCCCGATGGTCGGCTGCGTCGAGGAGTGGCGCATCGCCCGCGACATGACCCTGCGTCTGTGCGAGGAGACCCCGGTCGCCGACCTGCAGCTCGGCATCATGGTCGAGGTGCCCTCGGCGGCGCTGCTGGCGCCGGTGCTGGCCCGCGAGGTGGATTTCTTCAGCATCGGCACCAACGACCTGACCCAGTACGCCCTGGCCATCGACCGCGGCCATCCGACCCTGTCGGCCCAGGCCGACGGGCTGCATCCCTCGGTGTTGCGGCTGATCGGCATGACCGTCGAGGCGGCCCATGCCGAGGGCAAGTGGGTCGGCGTGTGCGGCGAACTGGCCAGCGACATGCTCGCCGTGCCCCTGCTGGTGGGCCTCGGGGTGGATGAGCTGAGCGTCTCGGCGCGGGCCATCGCCCTGGTCAAGGCGCGGGTGCGCGAGCTGGACTTCACCCACAGCCGCGCCCTGGCACAACAGGCCCTGGCGCTGGAGAGCGCCGGCGCGGTGCGCGCCCTGGTCGGGGAGATGCAGTGATGGCGCGTGTCCTGACCCTGACCCTGAATCCGGCGCTGGATCTGACCCTGCGCCTCGATACCCTGCAGCCGGGGGCGGTCAATCGCGGCCAGGCGCTGATCACCCATGCCGCCGGCAAGGGGCTGAACGTCGCCCAGGTGCTCGCCGACCTGGGCCACCGGGTGACCGTCGGCGGCTTTCTCGGCACGGCCAATGCGGCGTCCTTCGAGGCGCTGTTCGACCGCCGCGGCTTCGTCGACGCCTTCGTCCGGGTACCCGGCGAAACCCGCAGCAACATCAAGCTGACCGAGCGCAGCGGACGGATCACCGATATCAACGGGCCGGGACCGCAGGTCGAGGCCGAGCACCGCGACGAGCTGCTCGAGGCGCTGGAGCCGATCGTTGCCGGGCACGACGCCGTGGTGGTCGCCGGCAGCCTGCCGCAGGGCGTCGAGCCGGAGTGGTTCGCCGTGCTGCTGCGCCGGCTCGGGGCCTGCGGCGTGCCACTGGTTTTGGACAGCAGCGGGGCGGCCCTGCGCGCCGGCCTGGCTGTGGCGCCCTGGCTGGTCAAGCCGAACGAGGAGGAACTGGCCGAGGCCCTGGGCGTTCCCTTGACCGAGCTGCTGACCGCGGCGCTGCGCCTGCGCGCCCAGGGCGTCGAGCACGTGCTGCTGTCGCGCGGCGCCGCTGGTGTCAGCTGGTTCGGCCCGGGCATCGCGCTTGAGGCGCGGCCGCCCCGGGTCGAAGTAGTCAGCACGGTGGGCGCCGGCGATTCGCTGCTCGCCGCGACCTTGCACGGCCTGCTCGAAGACTGGCCGGCCGAGCGCACTCTGCGTCTGGCCACCGCCATCGCCGCCCAGGCGGTCACCCAACTGGGCTTCGGCATCCACGACCGGGAACAGCTGGCACGCCTGGAGGCGGGCGTGACGGTCACGTCGCTGGCTTGATACGACACAACAAGAAAAGAGGTTTCTTTTTCATGAATCTGCTGATCGTCACTGCCTGCCCGAACGGCATGGTCACCAGCGTGCTCTGCGCACGCCTGCTGGAGGCGGCCGCCCAGCGTCTGGGCTGGGCCACCTGCGTCGAGGTGCATGATCCCAAGGCGATTGGCTCGCCGCTTTCAGACGAGGACATCGCCGCCGCCGAACTGGTGGTCGTGGTCAAGACCGGCGAGCTGGCGCTCGAGCGCTTCGTCGGCAAGCGCCTGGTGCAGTCCACCCCGGCCGAGGCGCTGCAAGACCCGCAACACTTCCTCGAAGAGGCCGCCAAGCGCGCCGAGGTGCTCCAGGCCGGGGCGGCCGCGCCGGTTGCCGCGGCCTCGGCCCAGCCGCGGTTGGTGGCGGTGACCGCCTGCCCGACCGGGGTGGCCCACACCTTCATGGCCGCCGAGGCCCTGCAGCAGGCGGCGGGGCAGCTCGGCTACGCCCTGCAGGTGGAAACCCGCGGCTCGGTGGGCGCGCGCAACCTGCTCGACGAGGCGGCCATTGCCGCCGCCGACGTAGTGCTGCTGGCCACAGACATCGAGGTGGACACCAGCCGCTTCGCCGGCAAGAAGGTCTACCGCTGCGGCACCGGCGTGGCCCTCAAGCAGCCGCACCAGACCTTGAGGCGCGCCCTGAGCGAAGCGGTGCCGCAAGCCGGCGAAAGCCGCGCCGCGTCCGCCGCGTCCGGCAAGCCCGCCGCGAAGAGCGGCCCCTACAAGCATCTGCTGACCGGGGTCTCCTACATGCTGCCGATGGTGGTGGCCGGCGGCCTGCTGATCGCCCTGTCGTTCGTCTTTGGCATCGAGGCGTTCAAGGAGGAGGGCAGCCTGGCCGCGGCGCTGATGCAGATCGGTGGCGACGCCGCGTTCAAGCTGATGGTGCCGGTGCTGGCCGGCTACATCGCCTATTCCATCGCCGACCGCCCGGGCCTGGCGCCGGGGATGATCGGCGGTCTCCTGGCCGCCAACCTGGGCGCGGGATTCATCGGCGGCATCGTCGCCGGCTTCCTGGCCGGCTATTGCTCCAGTGCCCTCAGCCGCTGGCTGCGCCTGCCGGCCAGCCTCGAGTCGCTCAAGCCGATCCTGCTCATCCCGCTGCTGGCCAGCCTGTTCACCGGCCTGGTGATGGTCTACGTGGTCGGCCAGCCGGTGGCCGGCATGCTCGCCGGGCTGACCAGCTTCCTCAACGGCATGGGCAGCACCAATGCCGTGCTCCTCGGCCTGCTGCTCGGTGGGATGATGTGCGTGGACCTGGGCGGGCCGGTCAACAAGGCTGCCTATGCCTTCTCGGTGGGGCTCCTGGCTTCGCAGACCTATGCACCGATGGCGGCGACCATGGCGGCGGGCATGGTGCCGCCGCTCGGCATGGCTATCGCCACCCTGCTGGCCCGCTACAAGTTCGCCCAGAGCGAACGCGAGGCCGGCAAGGCTGCCGGCGTGCTGGGGCTGTGCTTCATCTCCGAGGGGGCGATTCCCTTCGCCGCCAAGGATCCGCTGCGGGTGATTCCGGCCAGCATCGCCGGTGGCGCCCTGACCGGCGCGCTGTCGATGTACTTCGGCTGCAAGCTGATGGCGCCCCACGGCGGGCTGTTCGTGCTGCTGATTCCCAACGCGATCAACCATGCGCTGACGTACCTGCTGGCGATCGTCGCCGGCAGCCTGCTGACCGGGGTGCTGTATGCGGTGCTCAAGCGCGGGGAGGCGGTCGAGCTGGTACCGGTGCCGGCGGCGGAGCAGGGGTGAGGGCGATCGCCAGCGGGCTGGCTCCTACGGGCGGAGCATTCCCCGCAGGAGCCAGCTTGCTGGCGATCAGCCCGTAGGGCGGGTTTCACCCGCCCTACGGTTTTACCGGGTAACGTGAGGCCTCAGTGATGCTCGCGGGTGGCGCGGAATTTCACCTCCGGCCAGCGCTCCTCCATCAGGCTCAGGTTGACCCGGGTCGGCGCCAGGTAGGTGAGGTGGCCGCCGCCGTCGATGGCGATGTTCTCGAAGGCTTTGACCTTGAAGTCCTCGAGCCTCTTCTTGTCGTCACACTCGATCCAGCGCGCCGACCAGACGTTGATCGCCTCGTAGGCGCACTCGACCTTGTATTCCTCCTTCAGCCGGCTGGCCACCACGTCGAACTGCAGCACGCCGACCGCGCCGAGGATGATGTCGTTGCTGCGCTCGGGGAAGAACACCTGGGTTGCGCCTTCCTCGGCCAGCTCCTGCAGGCCCTGGCGCAGCTGCTTGGATTTCAGCGGGTCCTTCAGGCGCACGCGGCGGAACAGTTCCGGGGCGAAGTGCGGGATGCCGGTGAAGCCGAGGGTTTCGCCCTCGCTGAAGGTGTCGCCGATCTGGATGGTGCCGTGGTTGTGCAGGCCGATGATGTCGCCGGCCCAGGCTTCCTCCAGCTGCTCGCGCTCGCTGGAGAAGAAGGTCAGGGCATCGGCGATCTTCAGATCCTTCTTGAGCCGCACATGGCGCATCTTCATGCCCTTCTCGTACCGGCCCGAGCAGATGCGCATGAAGGCGATGCGGTCGCGGTGCTTCGGGTCCATGTTCGCCTGGATCTTGAACACGAAGCCGGTGAACTTCTCCTCGGTCGGCTCCACCACCCGCTCGTGGGCGGCGCGCGACAGCGGCTGCGGCGCCCAGTCGACGACGGCATCCAGCACCTGGTCGACGCCGAAGTTGCCGAGCGCCGTGCCGAAGAACACCGGGGTCATCTCGCCCTTGAGGAAGGCCTCGCGGTCGAATTCGTGGCAGGCGCCCTGGACCAGCTCCAACTGCTCGACGAAGTCGTCGTACAGGTCGCTCAGGTGGGCGCGGGCCTCGTCGGAGTCGAGCTTCTCGATCACCTTGGTCTCGATGCGCTCGTGGCCGTGGCCCGGCGTGTAGACGTAGATGCGGTCATCGGAGAGGTGATAGACGCCCTTGAAGTCGCGGTAGGAGCCGATCGGCCAGGTGATCGGCGCAGCCTTGATTCTGAGCACCGCCTCGATCTCGTCGAGCAGCTCGATGGGGTCGCGGATGTCGCGGTCGAGCTTGTTGATGAAGCTGACGATGGGGGTGTCGCGCAGCCGGCAGACGTCCATCAGGGCGATGGTGCGCGGCTCCACGCCCTTGCCGCCGTCGAGCACCATCAGCGCCGAGTCCACCGCGGTCAGGGTGCGGTAGGTGTCTTCCGAGAAGTCCTCGTGGCCGGGGGTGTCGAGCAGGTTGATCATGTGCTCGCGATAGGGGAACTGCATTACCGAGGTGGTGATGGAGATGCCGCGCTGCTTCTCCATCTCCATCCAGTCGGAGGTGGCGTGGCGGTCGGACTTGCGCGACTTCACCGTGCCGGCCACGGCGATCGCCTGGCCCATCAGCAGCAGCTTCTCGGTGATGGTGGTCTTGCCCGCATCGGGGTGGGAGATGATGGCGAAGGTGCGGCGCTTCGCGACTTCGGCGGCCTGGATGGTCATGGGTTCGTGCCTGGGAGAAATGCGGTGGCGGGCGGAAGGGGCCCGGAAAAGCGCGGAATTATACCTGAAACCGGGTGCCGGCCAGCCCGCTCGGACATCGGCAAGGGGCTGGCCGGCAGGGAACATCCCGCGCTCGCGCCGGTCTGTCGAGACAGGTGGCGAGCGCGCCCGTCGCCTGCTGCCGCACACCTCCCCGGTCGCCAGGCTGTTCGACATATTGAATGGTTTCGTTGTCGATACTGGACGTTTGCGGAATGGACCGGCGAGGAGGCGGAAAGCGGGAAAATTTAGGGTTGATCTTGCCTCCCCATGGTCCTAAAGTTCGCGGCCGAACGTCCATGCTGGAAACGATCCATCCGGCTCAAGTACTGACGACGAGACAGCAAGGTCAACCCCTGTATCCGGTTGGCCTTTTTGCTTTCGGCGACATGCCTTGGGAAGTAGGCGAACCAAAGTGGGGAAACTGATCAGGCGTTCGCGAATCAACCCCTTTTCAACCCTGTCCGCGTTTTGCCATTTGGAGTCCGTGCATGTCGATCAAGATCGAAGACTACTATCCGCCTGCCACTTTCCAGCGCATGAAGGCCTTTGCCGACAAGCAGGAAACGCCCTTCGTCGTTATCGATACCGAGACCATCGCCAGCGCCTACGACGAGCTGGGCGAGTGCTTCCCCTTCGCCCGCATCTACTATGCGGTGAAGGCCAACCCGGCGGTGGAGATCATCCGCCTGTTGCGCGACAAGGGCTCGAACTTCGACATCGCCTCGATCTACGAGCTGGACAAGGTGCTGGCCGAAGGCGTCGGCGCCGAGCGCATCAGCTACGGCAACACCATCAAGAAGTCCCGCGACATCCGCTACTTCTACGAGAAGGGCGTGCGTCTGTTTGCCACCGACTCCGAAGCCGACCTGCGCAACATCGCCAAGGCGGCGCCGGGCTCGAAGATCTACGTGCGCATCCTCTCCGAGGGTTCCACCACCGCCGACTGGCCGCTGTCGCGCAAGTTCGGCTGCCAGCCAGACATGGCTCTGGACCTGTTGATCCTCGCCCGCGAACTGGGCCTGGTGCCCTATGGTGTGTCCTTCCACGTTGGCTCGCAGCAGCGCGACATCGACGTCTGGGACGCGGTGATCGCCAAGGTCAAGGTGATCTTCGAGCGCCTCAAGGAAGAGGACGGCATTTCGCTTCAGATGATCAACATGGGCGGCGGCTTCCCGGCCAACTACATCACCAAGACCAACAGCCTGGAGACCTACGCCGAGGAGATCATCCGCTTCCTCAAGGAAGACTTCGGCGACGAGCTGCCGGAGATCATCCTCGAGCCGGGCCGCTCGCTGATCGCCAACGCCGGCATCCTGGTCAGCGAAGTGGTGCTGGTGTCGCGCAAGTCGCGCACTGCCGTGGAGCGCTGGGTGTACACCGACGTGGGCAAGTTCTCCGGCCTGATCGAGACCATGGACGAGGCCATCAAGTACCCGATCTGGACCGAGAAGAAGGGCGAGATGGAGGAAGTGGTGATCGCCGGTCCGACCTGCGACAGTGCCGACATCATGTACGAGAACTACAAGTACGGCCTGCCGCTCAACCTGGCCAGCGGCGACCGCCTGTACTGGCTGTCCACTGGCGCCTACACCACCAGCTACAGTGCCGTGGAATTCAACGGCTTCCCGCCGCTGAAGGCCTTCTACATATAAGATCCGCCTGCCAGCGAAAGAACGCCGCGCCTGTCGCGGCGTTTTTCATTGGTGCGCCAGGCATGGCGCGTTGCGCGCAAGCGCAACCAGCTTGGCTGTGGTGGCCCTGCTGGTGACTTGGAGGTGAAAGTCCTCTACACACCCGGCAAGGGGAAGTGTTAGCCAGAGGCAAGGGTGTCGCGGGCGACTGCGAATCTGAAGGAAGCCCGAGGCAAAATGCTGGCCTGACGAACAGGAAGCGGATAGAGGCGGTACAGCGGGGTAAGGCGGCCAATATCGTCAAAGCCCAATACTTGCACGGAACGCTGTGACGTAGATCCGACAGGCATAAGCAGGAAGGTCGCGCGAATTACCCTGGGAGATCTGTACGCTT
>NZ_BAAGYK010000004.1:0-24111 GCF_054779355.1 Azotobacter armeniacus | reverse complement strand
CTTATCTGAAGCGGGGCAACATAGAGCGGTTATGGCCTATTTGGGGAGCCCGCAGAATTCGGAAAAAATCGTACGCTAAGCGCCAGGTGATTGGCTGGAGGCCGCAGCCGGCCTTGGGTGTCCGGCTGGGTTATACCTCAATCAGGCGTCAGGCCGACCACTCGCGCCGCGTCAGAGTAGGGTCGCTTTCTGCACTTTCTGACACATCGCCGCCAACCTCTATGGCTTCAACCTGACAGGCCGCACGCTTAGCGTACGATTTTTTCCGTTTTCTCTATCCACCCCTTGTTCAATACCCCGCTTCTTTCTGGTGCCGGAAGGCCAAAACGTACACGGCATCATCCGCAGGCTCATATCGGTAGAGCGCGACATAGCCAGAGTCACCGAAGGCTATGACCAGCTCGCGTAGCTCCGGCAGCTCAGGGAAGGGGCGCCCTATGTCCGGGCTTTTCTCCAAGCGTGCGAACTGACGTTCAATGGCTTGGCCGGCACGGCTGGCCACCTGCGGGCTTTTCTCGGCCAAGAATAGGCGACAGCGTTCCAAACCTTGTGCTGCACCTTCGGTGACGACTACTCGTGGCACTCAGGCACCGCCGTTTCTTCTTCCTTGCCCCAGCTGTTGAGCCATTCCCGCGTTTCTTGGCCCGTCAGATGCCGTCCGGTTTCCCGGTAGGCAGCCCAAGAGGCCAAAGCCTCCTGCTTGAAGCTCTCGCGAGCCTCCTCGCGCTCGATGTACTGCGCGATTGCCTCGCGCATGATCCAGTGGGCCGAGCGCTGCCGCTGGCTGGCCAGATGCTGGATGCGGGCTTTCAATTCATCGTCGATTTTGATCGAAGTCGCCATGGGACCCTCTTTTATTACTAGGTATTACCTTTTGATAAGGTAACATCATCCGCATGACTTGTCGCTGAATCGCCCCCCTCGGGGTCTGCTTCTTGGGCCATGCCCCGAGCCCTGGCCACCACCCTCATCGCCTTGACGATATAGTCCGCATCGCCCGTCTCCAGAGCATCAGCGATGAAAATTTCTGCTGCTTCGGCGCAGTCGAGCGCCTTGGCAGGGTCGTACTCGAAGAATTCTTCCGTCATGGGTTTCCTCGTCTCGATGCAGCCGCCGTGGGGGCGAGGGCTTCAGCCGTCGCGCCCCAAGGCGGCCGACAAGCGTAGCGCGTCAGATCCGACCTACCGGCTCATACCGTGGTCCCGATCATGCTCGGGGCCGTGCTTCACCTGGGCCACTTGCGTGGACAACCGTAGGCGGCTGGCTGGGTCTTTTGCCAGCCGCTCTACCAGTTTCTCGGCCATGTACTCACGCTGTGCCTCCTGGGGCAGTGCAGCCAGCCCTTCGACCAGCGTCCGCACCTCCTGGACGGCAGGGTCATGCAGCGCCTGAAGCTTCTTGCCGCCCTCCGTCCAGCCGTGCCCGCGACAGCTCAGCAGGGCAGCCATGCCACGCAGTTCGCGCACCAGTAGCCGTGCCTCGCCCTCGGCCTGTCGCTCTTGCTGCGCCTGCGCCTGTTTCTCGCGCTCGGCGTGCTCCAGGGTAGCCATACGCTGCTCCAAAGCACGGATGCGCTCCTGGGCTGGCTCTAGCGCCTGCGCGATACGCACGGCAGCGGCATTGCGCGCCCAATCGGTAGCCTCTCGGGCGCGCATCGCTTGCGGGGCAACCTCCAGGTACTGCTCCTGGGCCTGCTCGATCACCTGGGCACGCTCATCCAGGTAGGACGACTGCATCAGCCCGGCGTCGTGCGCCTTGGCCCGCAGCGGGTGCGCCTCGCGCCACTCCCTCGCCTCGCGTCGGGCCTGATCCTCGCGGGCCTGCGCCGCCTTAGCCTGCCCGACCAGCACACGCGCCGCCTGGGCGGCCTCGATCACGGCCGGATCGCGCTCTACCAGCTCGGCCAGGGGCACCGGCTGCTGCCGCTCGATCTCGACACGCAACTCGGCCGCGCTCATCCGTTCGATGCGCCGCTGTTCCTGCTCCTGGCGCAGCTCGGCGGCCAGCCTCTCGCGCTGAGCTTCCCGCTCCCGCTCGCGGCGCTCGCGCTCCTGGGCAAGCTGCTGGCGGAGCGCCTCTGCCTCGGCAAGCGCCTTCTCGCCCACCTCGGCGCGCATCCTCTGAATCAGCCCCTCCAGCCCGCGCTGCTGCTCCTGGGCCTGCTGGCGGCGCTGCCGCCCGGCTTCCAGACTGAGTACCTCGGCGCCGGCATCCGGCACCACGCGGCGCAGCTCGACAGCGGCCTGGGCCACCTCGGCGCGGGCAGCGCGAAACTCGATCACCTGGGCGCGGCCTTCGCCTCGCCAGGCGCTCGGCAGCTGCTTGCGTTCCGGCGCCTGGCCGGTCTGCCGTTCGGCATGGCTGCGCATGTCGATCCGCTCGGCCAGCCCGGCGCGCTCCAGATGCACATTACAGGTCGCCTCCCACCGGCCACGCAGGGCCACCAGATCGGCCTTGCGCTCGGCGGCGCTCAGGGTCTGCCCGGCGTGCGGGCCGTAACCCTTGCGCGCTCCGCCCCGTTCCGGGTGCTTCGCGTTGTAACGCTTGAAATACTGCTCGGGGTCGCGCTCGATACCGTCGCATTGCCGCTCGCTGAACATCAGATGCGCGTGGGGCTGCTCGCCGCCATCCGCGGCCTGGGGGTTGTGGGTCGCCCATTGGTAGGCGTGACGGTCGCCCAGCTCCTGGGCGACGAACTCCCGAACCAGCTCGATCCGCTGCGCGGCGCTCAGCTCGCGCGGCAGGGCAATTTCCATCTCGCGGTAGGTCGTGCCGTTGGCCCGCTCGAACGCATCGGCAGCACGCCAGAACACCAGCGGGTTGGCCTGCGCCCACAGCGGCAGGTTGCCGGCCTCGGCCGCCTCCAGGGCTTCGCCTTTTTCCAGGTGATGGGCGTACTCGCCTTCGCGGGCGATATAGGCAGCATGCGGCCCGGCCTTGCCGGCCTTGCCTACCTTCATGCTGAGTCGCGAAATCGCCATGTGGCTGTACCCTTCGCTCTGGATTTTCGCGCATGCGAAAATGCTTTGGCTTCTGCCCACGGCAGGGCGCGCGTTTCTCGGCTTGCCGAGAAACAACTAAGCGCGCCTTCTGTTTTACAGAAGGATACAGCGGACGGTGCTAGCCTGCCAGAATGGCGATACACTCGGGACTTAAATGGTCTAGGAGATACCCGATGCACGACGAATGGCTGACGAGCCGGATTGCCTACCTGCGCGGCCTCAAATCGCCCAGCGACCAACAGCGGCTGTTGCTGCTCCTGGCCGATAAACCCGAGCGCGCCAGTGACGACAACCGCAAGCTCTCGGCCCTGGTGAAAGCCGAGAAGGCCGCCGAGCGCGCACAGAAAGCCAGGGCCAACGCGGCACGGATCGTCAACGCCGAAAAAGCCGCCGAACGCAAGGCTCGCGACCGGGAGCTATACCAGTCGGCCGGCTTGCTCATCCTGGCCGGACTGGTCGATACCGGCACAGGCTCACCCACGCTCGACCGGGGCGAGCTCCTGGGGGCGCTCCTAGGGCTGTCCAAGGTGGCCACCGACGACCCCCGCCGGGCCGACTGGAAGCGCGCCGGGGATACCCTGCTGGCCGAAAGGGCACGCAAGTGATCCGCGTTCGAGAGGAACCGGAACTGCGTTTTGACCCTGACGACAGCCGCGGCCGTTGACCGTCTTCGTGACCCGAACGCCTAGGGTTCGACTGCTGACCCTGGTCGAGCTAGAGGAGCTGCGCCGCGACATGGCCAACGTGAGTGCCTGGATGCGCGCGGAGCTGGCCAAGCCTCGCGCCCTTTGCGGCGTTCAACCGGTTGCTAGCCCGCGAGAAGCGCTCCGTTGCTCCCCCAAACCCCGCCATACCGCTCAGCCGAGGCGAGAAGTTGGCGGTAGCCCTTGACTTAAAAATGATAATCATTATCATGTGATTCACTGATCGCAGGATCAGCGGTAACTGACAGGGCGGCTACTCATCAGGTTATCGACTTATCAGGCTCATTCACGGTGTTTGACCCGGCTCTGTCGGGTCTTTTCTTTTGGAGGGACTCTCATCGCCCATCCGGCGACCCGAGGCGCCCCTTACTCCTCCACAGCCTTAGCGGTCTTCGCCGCCGTCGCAGAGGATCTCTTCTCGCCCTTCTGGCTGACCATCAGCAGGCGGCGCAGCTCGGCGGCCTCCTTCGCCACCGCCTTGGCGCCGTCGATCTCGCGGGCGGTGGACTCCAGGCGTGCCTGGGCGGTCTGTTCGGCGATCCGGGCGTTGGTCGCCTCGCGATTGGCCTTCTCAGCCGCCTCACGAGCCGCCTGAGCGGTTTTCTCGGCATGGGCCAGGCGTCCCCTACCAGATCGTCGCTGCGCGCGCGCTGTACGGCCTCCTGGGCGGTCAGGCCGCGGTTCTGCTGTTCGGCCTGAGCCCGCCCTTCCCGGCGGCGCCGGGGTTTCGGTTGTTCTCGATGCCTCCAGCCGCCTCGATCCCCTGATTACCTGCTCTGGCAGCCTTGCAGGCCGCACAGGCGTTGAGATCGAACGCCAAGGGGGAAGGCCGGCGACCCGCCCCTTCAGGGGCATGAACAAGCGGCCGCCAGAGGCGGCCCCATAGCGCGCCGCACGCACGCGCGTGTTTTTACTTTTCCCTTTTAAAACCTTTTCGGCCCTCTGGAGGCCGCGTAATTCGGGGCTTCCAGCCTTCATATGTGGACGGAT
This sequence comes from Azotobacter armeniacus, assembly GCF_054779355.1. NCBI lineage: Bacteria > Pseudomonadati > Pseudomonadota > Gammaproteobacteria > Pseudomonadales > Pseudomonadaceae > Azotobacter > Azotobacter armeniacus. The sequence goes on along the minus strand of NZ_BAAGYK010000004.1, from coordinate 19,415 downwards.
TCAGGGCTAAGCATGTACGGATTCAGGGTTGATGTGTGTACAGATTCAGGGCTAATATGTACAACCTGAATCTGTAGTACATATAACTTATGGACGAAGCTAGGGTTTACAAGTCAAACGCGCTGATTGAAGCGTCTTATCGGCTGAGCGTGACGGAACAACGGATTATTTTGGCTTGCATCAGCCAAGCCCGACGAGACGGACCAATCACTGATAAGTTTTTTTACAGTGTCTCCGTAGCCGATATCGCCGAAATGGCCGGAACGGAAAGTAAGTCTCTGTATGACGAACTGGCAAAGGCAGCCAAGAAGCTCAAGCGACAAGATGTTTATATTGCCTTGGAGCCGAACGGCGGTGGTTATAAGCCGAAGATATTGCAAACCAGTTGGGTTCAGTCATGCATTTACATTGAGAGGGAGGGACGGGTAGAGCTGCGCTTCAATACAGACATGATTCCCTATCTGGCAGAACTGGAAAAGCAGTTCACACGGTATTCATTAGCCGATGTCGTTAAGATGACAAGCTCACATGCAATACGATTGTTTGAGCTTTTGATTCAGTACGAAAACATGGGTCATCGAGAAATTAGCATCGGTGATTTCCGAAAGTGGCTCATGCTAGAGGATAGCTATCCATTGATGGCTGAATTGCGCCGGAGGGTTATCGAGCCAGCAGTTGAGCAGATCAACAAACATTCCTCCCTGGCTGTCACCTGGGGCCAGCGAAAGGCAGGCCGCAAGGTCACTCACCTGACATTCGACTTCAGCCCCCAGAAGCCAGTCAAACTCGCCAAGGCAGCGAAACCGAAGGGCAAGGCCAACGGTATGACAGAGGCGGAAATAGCAGCCCTGGCTCGCCCAGGCGAGACATGGGAGCAAGTACGCGCCCGATTGAATAAGAGGTCGTCTCAGAAAACGGAATTTAAATCCCACAGACCCCATGCAGACTTCAAAAACGTTCATTTTCGAGAAGGCTTCATGAGAAAGCAGCCCGCACCAGTGCTGGCCTTGCTCGAATGATTCTCGAAAACCGCTCTCGTAACGGTGTGCCGCCAAAGCCGAGTTTCGAGAAACACCGCAACGCAGCATCCGGCAGTAGCCGCCCGACGCAAAGCCGCGCCGTTACTGGGTGATGCATTCCTTAGCGTGCTTTAAATTCCGTTTTCTGAGACGACCCCGGGAAGGCGATACCCAGCCGCTCGGCCAGGCGCTTGATGGCTATTGCCGTAAAGGCAGCGCCGCGCCGGGTCTTCACCGCATGTTTGAGGTAAACCGCGCAGCCCGCAAGCCAGCTTGCTGACCTCCAGGAGCACGGAGGAACGCTTCGCCGCCCCTGGTCCTGGATTACGTGGCAAGCGTAGCGCACAGGCCGTAGGCAGCGCCCTGAAGGAGCGAATGCGCCGTTGCACAGGGCTCCAGGAGAAAGGGGAAGGTGGGCGGCCAGCAGCGACTGGAAGGGCGCCGGAAGCTTCGCCCAAACGATGGATTGGGGCATCCGCCCCTTTTTACTTTTCCCCTTTTAAACCTTTTCGGTCGGCTGCAGGCCGCGCCGTTGCTGGGTTTCAGCGTTTATATGTGGAGGGATACGGGGTGATATGTGGAGGGATACGGGGTGATATGTGGAGGGATACGGGGTGATATGTGGAGAGAAACGGGGTTAAATATGAGTTAGTTGATTAACTGCATACTAAGGGGACGAGATGCAGGAGGCACAGGTCTACAAGTCCAACGCGATTATTGAGGCGTCATATCGACTTAGCGTTGCAGAGCAGCGGATCATGCTCGCGTGTATGGCCCAAGTTAGGCGTGACCAGCCGCTAAGCGCTGACGTCTTCTACAGCGTTTCCGTGGCCGACATCGCAGTCCTTTCGGGCTCCACCAGTGGAACGCTATACAGCGATCTGGAGAGGGCAGCCCTAAAGCTCAAGCGGAGAGAGGTATGGATCAGGGACTTCCCAAATGGTGGGAGCAGGGAAGAGATCCTCATTACCGGATGGGTAGACTCCATCCGCTATGCGCGCTCTGAGGGGCGGGTGAGGCTGAGATTCCACCGGGACATGCTTCCGTACCTGTCGGAGTTGACCGAGCAATTCACACGCTACGCACTGTCTGACGTGGCAAAAATGACTAGCTCGCACGCCATCCGGTTATTCGAGCTGCTAGCCCAGTTCGGCAGTGTCGGCAGCCGGGAGGTCAGCGTCGAGCAGTTGCGCGCCTGGTTCCAGCTTGAGGACAGCTACCCCCTCATGGCGGACTTACGCCGCTGGGTAATCGAGCCTGCCGTAGCCCAGGTCAACGAGCACAGCCCCTTGGCCGTGAAGTGGGAGCAGCGCAAAACCGGCCGCAAGGTCACGCACCTGGTGTTCACCTTCGGTCAGAAGAAGGCCAAGACGCCCGCCAAGTCCGCCAGCAAACCCACGGCCATGGCCTTCGAGAAGTTCCTGCAGAAGCACGCACGCCCTGGCGAAAGCGATTTCGAGGCCCGCCAGCGCCTGATGCCGCTCTGGAAGGAGCAGGCGGCCTAATCCTCCAGCCCCGCCAGTAGGTCGGCGAAGGACTGCACGGGCTTCCTGTCTGCAGGTTCATGCTTTGGCTCTGGTGCAGCCTTGAGCTGGAGCACCTCTGGCCGGTGCTCCAGCAGCAGCTTCCGCTCCTCGATCTCGACCAGTCGCTCAATGGCGGCTATCAGGCGTAGCGCCGTCGCCTCAGTGATCGGCGTATCGGGGTGTGCAATTTGGGGTGTGCAAACCTGTGCAATTTCCGACGGCTTCAGGTGTGCAACCGCGTGCAACGAGCCATAGGCACGGATCAGCTCGGCGGTATCGAAGTAACGGCGGCCATCCGGTCCAACGCTATATGACACACGTCCTTGGTCACAGTGATTGTAGATCGTTCGGCGGGATTTTCCCGTCAGCGCAATCGCTTCCTGCAGGGTGTGCAGCATGTGCAGGGCCTGAGTGTGCAAAAGTGTGCAAACGAATCTAGCAGTCGGCGCTAGCCAGGAACACAGGGGCAACCGCTCGGTTGCTCGATCTTAGCTGCCAACACTCCCACATAGGACAGAACGCGAACTACAAAATCGTCTTTGTAAGCCATCGCCTACAGCAGATCGAGCGTTCGCCCAATGGGCTCGGGACGGCTGTCGGAGTAGATTGACTCCCATACCGACATCGAAGGATCGATGAAGGCTGCTAGGGATTGAAGCCAAGGGAACCGTCGCAAGGATCGCGGCATCATCAGGATGATGACTCCCAGGGATAAGGTGAGACGACAGAAACGGCGAGGCTAACCCCCCTCGCTGTTTTTGTGTGCGCCGGAGAAAGTGACTCGACGCCTTCGCACTGATGGTGCTGCACCTGGCAGCAGGGAGTTTCTGGGGCAATACGCACGGAGCTGGGCAATTGTGGGCCTGAGTCACCCTGCCACAGTGACGCCACGCCACGGTGACGGGGTACGCCATCTGGGTACACTGCAGATGGTCATCACTGTGAGCTTTCTGCTTCTAGCAAACCTTGCCGGCATGTTGTCCTCCAGCAGCATCGCCGGCTTCTTCTTTTCTGCTACTGCCCACGGTAGCGCCTTCCCCCTCTCCCACATCCCTCTGCCCGAGGCATGCCAGCTTCGCTGTGGCTTGTGCTGACCAGCAAGACGGCCGAGCAGGCCCGCGGCGCCTCGAAAAGCGCCTTGCGGCGGCGGTCAGCAGCCTACCGCTCTGCGCACAACTGGGCTGAAAGCCACGTGTCAGACACCCAACCAGGATGGGTGGACGGCTAGCCCCACCGTTCTGCCCAACAACGGCCCCAATCTTGAAGACATCAGGCTCTACTGTCGCAGTCTGGATAGGCTTCGTCTCAAAAAACGGAAAAAATCTAAGTGTTTATACAAAAGTAATCCGATATTTTTTGCCGTAACCTGACAGCACCTGGAGCACATGGCTGGTGAGTGACGGGAAGCTCTGGTAAGCCGTTACAGGCAGCCATTCGTACTTGATTTTCCGCCAGAGGATCTCGATCAGGTTGAGCTCGGGTGAGTACGTTGGCAGGAAAATCACATAGAGCCGTTGCGCTCTCCACTCCCGTTCCTTGCGCAGAAACAAGGCCGAGCGATGAGTGCTGGCATTGTCGAGCACGACGATCGCAAAGGCCTCCGGCGACTTTTGCTCAAGCAGGCAATCGAAAGCCTCGATGACCACCTCCGTCGTCACGGTGTCGGTTGTCGTGTGGTAAATCAGCTTGCCCTGGCGACTCAGAAACCCCAGCACATTGAGACGCCGGCTACGCGAAAAGGCCACCCTTTCCAGGGCCTTCCCAACAGGGCTCCAGGCATAAGGCACGGCAGAGTTTTGCGAAAAGCCGGACTCGTCGAAGTAATACAGTTCGGTGTCTCCACGGGACTCCCACTGCCGAAGCTCCGCCAGCAGGCCTTGTGTGGCACGGAAGTCGCTCTCGTCACGCCGCTCCTTCAGCGACCGCCGGGCACGCTTGAAGCTATACCTCAGATTTTTTTAAAGCCCGCTTGACCGTAGCCGTGCAGGAGGATTTGCCGGTTTCCTGTTGCAGGCGTGCGTGGACGGTTTTGATCTGATGGGGATGCTCGGCCACCAGGGCTTGCAGCCGTTCCCGATCCCGGTCGTCGTAGATAGCCGGCCGGCCAGGGCGAGCCTTGTCCCTGAGCCCCTCCAGTCCATCTGCCTCCCAAGCATCGAACCAGAGCGATACGGTCTCGCGCGTGACTGCCAGAATGTCGCTGATCGGGTTGATGCTGTAGCCCTTGTGGCTGAGCACGATGGCATGGGCACGACGGCGTAAGGCTGGCTTCCCAGCATGCATGTAGGCCTCCATCAAGGCTTGAAGGTCAGCGTCCGAGAGGGGCGATACAAACTTCACAAGGGCGGATCCTGGCGCTGCTGAGACGAGGTGCCTATTATGCGGGAAAATTTACGTTCAGGTACTTACCTGTTTGGTAAAGGATGATGAGTACCCCATTGACAATACCATAAATTGAGCAAATGAGTTATTCAACAAATAATAAGCCTTTTACTTGGAGACTTTTAGAAGTGGATATCCGACGAATTAACTGGCAAGAAACAATCCACCTCAGGCATAAAGTACTTTGGCCAAAGGAAAGCCCTGAGTTTTGCCACATAGAAGGCGATGAAAACGCTTGGCACTTCGGTGCCTTTATTTCTGAGAGACTGGTGTCCGTAGCTTCGGTGTACCCTGATGGAAATATTGCGCGGCTTAGGAAGTTTGCCACAGATAGACCATATCAGGAAAAGGGTATTGGTACCGCATTGTTAAATGCATATTTTGGTTGAGCTTGCAGACAGTAACATCAATCAATTTTGGTGCGACGCGAGAGAATCAGCCATAGGATTTTATGAACGATTTGGTATGCAGCCAGAAGGAAGCAGATTTTACAAAAAAGGCTCGATTCCATACATCAAAATGAGTGTTCAACTAAAGCATCTTCAGCCTGACTTGACATAACTTTAATAGCGCACATAGCGCTTGTACTCGCCAGGGGGTTGCAGTGTAGTTTCTCTGCACTACAAAGGGGGCTCGCAGAATTCGGAAAAAATCGTACGCTACAGGCTGGAGGCCGCAGCAGACCTGGGCTGTTCGGCTGGAGTACACCTCAACCGGAGGTCAGCCGTGACCAGCCAGCAGCATCAGGTTAGGGCTCATTTTGAGGAGCCCGCAGAATTCGGAAAAAATTGTACGCCAAGCATCAGGTGATCGACTGTAAGCCGCAGCTGGCCTCGTTTCCTGACGCAACTGCACCTGAGTCTATGGCCTCAACCTGGCGGTTCGAGGCTAAACGTACGATTTTTTCCATTTTCTGAGATGCTAACGACTCTTCAAGCCGGCACTACTTCGCAGCATGGCTCAATTCAGGCATAGGCATCTATATTTCAACAGGGATGAAAACATATGAGCGACCATTTCAAGAACATTTACATTCATGAGGCTGATCGCTACGACTTGTTGGTTAGTCGTGAGGATCACCAGCAAAACATCCTGCCTGCGCTTGAAAGCATTCGCTCACTGGCTGGGTGCGATGTGGTCGAGATGGGGGCAGGAACAGGCCGGCTTACACGCTTACTGGTGCCTCACGTCAAATCCATCCGCGCCTATGATGCCTCGGCTCACATGCTGAGCAAGGCCAAAGCCACGCTCGAAGCCATTGGTAGAACCAACTGGGCTCTGGCGGTGGGTGAGAATCATGATCTTCCCGCCGCGGATGCCATCGCTGATATCGCCATCGCCGGATGGAGCTTCGGTCACTGTTGTGGTTGGTTTCCCGAGCGCTGGTGCGAAGAAATAAGCCAGGCTCTGAGAGAGATGAAGCGGGTTCTGCGTCCAGGCGGCACGGCCATTATTTTGGAAACGCTAGGTACAGGTAGCGAAACGCCATTACCACCGAATGACGCTCTCGCCGCTTACTATGATTGGCTGGAAAGTGAACAGGGTTTCTCCGCAACAAGTATTCGAACCGATTACCGGTTTGCTTCAGCGCAAGAGGCAGACGAGTTGACAAGATTCTTTTTCGACGATGAGTTCGCGAATTGCTTCCTGGACGATAAAAGAGAAATTCTGCCCGAGTGCACGGGAATCTGGTGGAAAGCCTTCTAAAACCATCAAAACCTATGGGGCTCAGGTTTGAGGCGTATGACACATGCTTCATACAGCATCCAAATTGCTATTTCTCCCCGGCGCTTCCGGCAACATTCAGTTTTGGCAACTGGTCGCGGATCTGCTCATTCACCCGGCGCAAAAGATTCACATCGGTTGGCCCAGCTTCGGGGCTACGCCAGCCGATTCGCGTGTCACTGGCTTTGGCGATCTGGTGGCGCAATCGCAATCGATGGGAGGGATTGTCGCCATGCCAGCAGCGCTGGAGCGGCCTGAGCTGCGGGCGGCAAGTCGTCTGGCAGATCGTGGCCCAGCTCAGCAGTTACCGCAAGCATGGCAAGCGCAGCCTCCTGTATTGCGTCAAACGGCGGATCGAGAAAGTCAAAGCGCAGATGCGCGCCAAGATCGAGCACCCGTTTCGGGTGATCAAATGGCAGTTCGGCTATACCAAGGTGCGTTTCCGTGGGCTGGTGAAGAACACGGCCCAACTGGTCACGCTGTTCGCCCTGTCGAACCTGTGGGGGGCGCGGCGACATTTGCTGGCCAACACAGGAGAGGTGCGCCTGTAAAACGCAAAAACCAGGCTAAGGCCCGGGTTTGTGGGTACATCACCCGGTTTTGGCCGATCGGATAACGGATTGATCGAGCTATTGCCGGATCGCTGCTAACTTATTCGGAGTTTCCATAATTATGAGCAGAATGTTTGTGGTTTTAATGATGATATTGTTTTCAGGTTGTGTATTTGCCTTTGATATTGCGAAGGACAAATCTATACGATTCGAGGGAACGCCGCTTAAAAATGCAGATATTCATTGCGATAATGATGATGACTTGCTTCCCGACCGGAATGATTTCGAGTTAATCGATTACTCGGTTATGAGTAATGAGCAAGGCGAGCGTTTTGCGTTGGTAACGATTAAGAATAAATCGTCCGGTCAGCGTTTTTTTGGCAATAATGATTTGGTGGCCTTGCTTGGTAATTGTTCGAGGATTCTGGCGCATGAGTTCGAGTATAAGCTGAATGGTGGCGAGCAGATTACCAAACAGATTTATTTTGGTTTTCAACGATATCCAATAGTTAAGCTTTTAATGGATAGGTAACTCGTAAGTACCAGAACGTAAATTCTTCCGCATAATAGGAGCGAGCGCAGAAAACGGGAAAAATTGTACGTTTAGCCTCGAACCGTCAGGTTGAGGCCATAGACCCAGGTGCAGTTGCGTCAGGAAACGTCAAAACGAGTCCTAACCTGACGCTGCTGGCTGGTCAGGTCTGACGTCCGGTTGAGGTATACCCAAGCCGGACGCCCCCAGGCTTGATGCGGCTTACAGTCGATCACCTGATGCTTGGCGTACAATTTTTTCCGAATTCTGCGGGCTCCCCATTTTGATGTTTCTTGACGCAACTGTATCTGGATCCTAAACGTACGATTTTTTCCGTTTGCTTCGACGCCCCTACAACACCTTCAATTTCGCGAATACTTGTCAATTGAACCATGTTTTCCCTTCCGCCGGTGACATTATGCGAGCTTTGTACGAAAAGTCGCTGAGCTCCGAAACGACTCGAGGCTTGCCACAATCCGCCTCAGGACTTTTCGTACAACCTAGCATCTGATTGAGTGACGCGGCCACGCATTGACCATTGACCAGTTAATGCCTTGCCGAGCGTCTCTCCCAATCACGTAGGGTTCGCTCACGCACAAAGTGCATCAGCACGTTTTCGAAAAGAAAATGTTGTTATAAACAACAACAAAATCACTTTAAAAATGTAAAAAATGGAAAAAAACAAAAAAATGTAGTTTTTTTAGCAAAAAATGAAATATACTGAAAATGACTTATTAACGTCAATGGAATTCAGAAAATGGAAATTCTTAGTTCTCATATGGGTGTTGTCTTCAAAGACATAAAAATAAATTGCGCAACCGAAGAAGAGATATCCAGAATCTATAAAGCAGTACTCGAACACAAAATCGTTTGCTTTAAAGATCAAATCTATACATATGACGAATATGTTTCTTTTGCAAAATAACTGGGAGCTATTGCTTATTATCCATTTTGCGATGGGTTGGAAACGCACCCAGAAATCATGCAAATAGTAAAAACTCCAGAACAAAAAGAAAATTTCAGTGAGTTATGGCATGTTGACTCTAGCTACTTGGAGACACCGCCAGACTTAACAATGTTGGCCTCAGAGGTGATTCCGCTTACAGGTGGAGATACAGTTTTTAGCAACACAACTTTAGCCTTTGAAAGTTTGTCTGAGGGCATGAAATCCTTTTTAAGGAAATCTAACGCACTATTTAGCTCTCACACCCATAAATCAAACAGGATTCATCACCTAACTAATCCTGCAGACGAAGTCACTCAGGCAGAAGTTTTCTCTACGACTCACCCAGCAATTTATTTTCACAAAGAAACAAATAAAGAAAGCATTTACATAAACAAAGAGCATACCAAAAAAATCGCCGGCTTTACGGAAGAAGAAAGCCAGCCAATAATGAACTTTATTTTTTCCCACATTGCAAAGCCTGAGTTTACCTACAAAGTGAAATGGGAGCCGAACATGATTGCTTTGTGGGATAATAGGGCTGTTCAGCATTATGCCGTAAATAATTACTGCGGACAGCTGCGCATAATGAATCGTATAACGATACATCGAGTTACAGCCTGACTCGCTAGTTAGCCACGAATAAAGCGCGCTACCTGACACGCCACATCCTCTCAGCCAGGCTCTGGCCGATAATTATAATTTTTATGATATCGGACTCCTTCGAACAGATTTTTGACTGAACCACCGATGCGGCTTGCTTCACCTCGCCATAGATCTTACTGTGGCGGGGAAATCATTTATCTATAAACCTTGCGACTATTAGCAGGTAATGCGAATGCAGTTTGATATGAACGTTATTTTTCTATTTTTCTTCTTAGCTGCCGTTGCTGGTTGTGTAGATGCAATTGCAGGAGGCGGAGGGCTAATTATAATTCCTTCACTACTTGCCATTGGAGTACCTCCATCAGCAGCGATTGCAACTAATAAGGTTGGCGCTGTAGGTGGATCATTCTCAGCAGCATTGCACTTCATAAGAATAAAGGAGATTAACTTTAGTATCGCTATACCGCTTATGCTACTAACATTCTTAGGATCCTTATTAGGAGGGTATCTTTTAACGAGAATAGACAACTCTATTCTAGAAATGGTAATTCCAATTTTTTTAATTGCATTTTCTTTATATTTTATATTCTCCAAAAATTTTGGAAAAACAGACCAAAAAGAATTAATCTCAATTTCTGCATTTGGTTTAACGGCAGCTCCAATTATCGGTTTCTATGATGGTTTTTTTGGGCCAGGCACAGGAACCTTTCTAACGATATCTTTTATATTCCTTCTAGGCTTTAATATCTTAAAGGCTACAGCACATGCCAAGGTTCTAAACTTCTCAAGTAACCTCGCGGCATTGTCATATTTTTTATACTATGGGAATATTTATTGGGATATAGGCTTGACTATGCTTGCAGGCCAACTTTTAGGAGGGCAGATAGGGGCTAAGCTTGTAGTTCAGAATGGGCAGAAACTTATTAAGTGGGTGATGGTAATCGTATCAGTTACTATATCAATAAAGCTACTATCACAATTATAGGAATAAAATTTCGTGGCGAGGCATTCTGGCATCGGGATATACTTCATCATTCCCCAAGCCGCAAAGGTCTAGTTGCGAACCATGAGGCTAACCCACTTTTAGGTCCCGCATAAATTGGGGTTTTGGGAGCAACGGAACCAAAAACCAACATAAGGCTGAATTAGAGTTCACTGCTGCCGAAAACATGGGCGATTATCCAGACTTTGTTTTAGCGAACGGCTTTTCCGCACTGTTTTTCATGCCTTGGGCTGGTCCTCGCGTCAGTGTCTGTTAGAGTTCGACAAGATGATGGTTTTTCCTGAAAACCCCAGACATAGCAAGGGCTTGCAAGGCAGGCGCAGGGCTTAAGAGTCTATCCACAAATAGTGCTTATGATGGATAATCATAGTTTTTCGCTGTGAGCTCGGCGTGCAGCTCGCTAACTCCAATAACTGGGACGAAGATCGTAGAGCCTGGTGTGGCGTCGCCATGATGCTCAGTCAGATGAACAACAAGGTCGCCCCTGCGGGCTTGAAGATACAGAGGAAATTTTTTCAAAACGATGTTCCCAATCGACGCTGAATCCAAGGAAATCAATATAGAACTCTTTTGCCTTGGTCTCAGAAAAAATTCTAAGCAACGGTATAGCGCTCGAAGTCTGCATCCTTTCACCTATCGTTTAGCTAAATAAGAGCTTAACCCAGTGGCTGCTTCTGGCCGAACCCGGCCAGACTTCGCGCATTCGGGCGTTATGTGAAATTCAACCTACTCCTCGAATAAATTGGCATGGGTTCCGGCGCGAACGAACACGATCCGCTCTAACTTACTGCCGGTGGCCAATCGGTAAATCAGCAGGAAGTCGCCTCCGATGTGGCATTCCCGATAGCCGTCCCAGTTTCCTTTCAGCGGATGATCCAACCATTCGGGCCCCAAGGGGCCGTCATTGGCCACCAGCAACAGCATCGCCTCCTTGAGCCTCTTCAAGTCGAAGCGGCCTGAGCGGGAGAGACGCTCCCAATCTTTCAAAAAGGCTTTGGAGTAATCGGCGGTGCGCGGCAAGGTAGCCCGCTTACTACTGGCTGCGTTTTTCGAGGTCATCAAACAAATCGTCAATGAATTCAAAGCGGGCCTCATGAGCCTGCACGATGGCTTCCGCCTCAGCCATCGCCGCCCGAGTTTCCGCGTTCGGTACCTTGAGTTCGAGCGGAAAGGCCTGATCTGCGGCTACGCGGCGCAGAAAGATCCGCACCGCTTCAGACATGCTTAGCCCCATCGCCTCCAGAGCGGCGTTGGCCTGTGCCTTGATATCGTCATCGACGCGGATATGCAGCATGGACGTATGGGTAGCCATAGCGATCTCCAAGGGAATTCCCCCACAAGTGTATCTCAATTGAGATACAAAACAAAAAGCCGTTTCCGACCGGCCAGGTAGCCCTGGCGGATTGCGCATCACGCCCCCTCTTTACGCCTCCCCCTGCCAGGGACCGGTAACGTCTTCGCGGCCTGAAACCACCCGAACCAGCCCACGAACAGCCCGTCGTACGGGCAGGGACCGCGCTGGGTGCGCTGCCACTCGGCCTGGGCCAGCCGGCCCAGCTCGAAGGCCTGCCGCCGGCTCTCCGCGAACGGCGGGGTCCGGCGCAGGCTGTGCAGGGATTGCTGGATACCCGGCTCGTCGCGGTGCCGGATGACCGTTTTCAGCCGCTCCTGCCACGCCTGGTAGTTTGCCGCCGTCATCCGCCAGGTCCACGCCGCCGCCCGGCCCTGGCGCGGCATCTGCACCAGTTCGTAGCCGGTGACCTCGATCCGCTGGCGGCGCACGTCCTGCAACCGCTCCAGGTCGACCACCAGCCCGCCGCCCGGGCTGACCACCAACCACCAGTGCACCCGTTTCTGCTCCTCCAGCCAGAGGACCAGGTGGGCCGAGGCCTCGCCCTGCGCCTTGGCCCGCCAGCGCTGCTGGGCGGTCCGCTCGACGCCGTAGCGATCGGCGAACTTCAGGCACAGCGCCGGGAGCTTGCGCGGCTCGATCTGGCCGCCGGTCCAGCGGGCATGGCCGCGCGACACCAGGTTCTGCAATCGGCGCATGGCGTCGGTCTTGTGCGGATAGAGGGGCGGAAGGTTCATGCGGGCGCGTCCTTGCCTTGCTTGGTTTGTCAGCACTGGGCTTTCAGCACTTTCTTGTAGATGACGTCATATAAGAAAACCACAGTTTCGGTAGAGCACGAGAAAAGAGATTCCTGAAAAACGGCGTTTTTCGCCGTTTTTCAGGATTGCGAAGCTGTGTTTTGGGACGTAAAACGTCCCTAACAAGCGAAGCGCCGGCCGCCCGCGGCCGGGCCATCCAGGGAGAGAAAATTCGTGCGGCGTACCGGAATTTGGCTGTCGGTTATTGCGTTACTGCTCGGCGCCTGCGCCTGGACCATCTGGCGCATCCCCCACCTCGCCGTCGCCGAGTGGGACGTCGCCGGCGACGGCTGGCGAATCGTCGCCTACGGCTGGGCCGGCCTGCTGCCGCTCTGGTCGCTCGTTCTCGCCGGCATCCTGGGGGGATTTTTTCTGTTCGGCATCGCCTTCGCCTGGAGCTACGACTGGGCGCGCAATGCCGATCACCGCGAGCAGATCACCCGCCTGACCCGCGAATGCGACCAGGCCCACGCCGAGGCCGAGGCTCGGGTCGCCCGGCGCGAGCAGGCCGCCCAGGAAGCCCAGGCGCGGGCCGAGCAGATCCGCCTCGCCGCCTTGCAGGCCGAGCAGCAGGCCCACACCAAGACCCAAACGGCGGCGGCCCACGCCGAGCACTACCGCCTGCGCGCCCGCAACGCCATCTGCGCCGCCGAACGCATCAAGCGCAAAACCGCGAGATCAGAGCCCTGACAGACGGTCCGAAGTCTGTCCGCCCTGCCCACCGGAGCCCCACGTCACGGATTCCGAGAACCAGCCCACCCCAGCTGCCCATGTGGGAGAACCCAGAACCTCAACTGCCCAAATCGGGGCTATCGCCCAGGAGAAACTCACCGACTCTTAGCTATGCCTACCGGTAAATCCTTGATTTTCCGGCATTTGTGAAATCGACCGACGACCGCCAGTCGTCGGGGTTCCCGGCCTGCCAAGCCGGGAACGGCAACCGCTGAAGCCGCATGCTCGTAGTGGAGCTGGTGCGGCTACGACGGGCGCTGGCAGGTGAAATCCCTGCCTTCGACCCAATCCGCCAGGACGACCGGCGGGGATTGGGCGACACGGAAACGGGCGCACGGGTGACCGTGCCAACCCTGGCCGTGACGAACGGGTGAAAATCCCGCTGGGGGGCGGCTCGCAAGGGTCGAACCCCAGCCTGGCACGTGGGCTGCTGAGGGCGTCGTAAGGCGTCAGGGGTCTGAGGGGAAACCTGGAAGACCTGGTACTCGACGGGGCAACCTGTCGAGATCGCTGGATAGCTCAAGCGTGTAACGGCCTCCCTCGAGGAGGCTGCCGGGTGAGAAACACTGAGCCATGACCTTGCGGGTCTGGCCATGCATGCAGAACCAATACCGTAGTAACCGAGCTGCTTTGGAATCTCGGGCCGGTGAAAGCGTCCAGTGGGGCGTGAGGCGTAGGCCAGGCGGTATCTGGGGAGTGCGGTGGCGCAGTGTTTTTGACGTTGCGGTCTAACGTGGGAACCTCTGTCGGTGCAACGGGTGGCACCGTTGCCAAGCCGGCAGAGGGGGAGACCTGGTGAGTAGGCGCGAAAGCGTCGGGGCGATATGGTCGAAGCCCCGGCGCGAGTCCGGAACGAACCCTCGAGTGGCATCGAGGGCTGGGCAGGTAGCCGAAAGCCGGGAGCGGTTGCAGATTTTGGGGGTGGCACCCCGCAAATGGTGCTCACCCGCCCCTTGGCCGGGGCGGTGGGCATAGCTAAGGCGCGGTTCTTTCGCCTGAGCGGTAGGGCTTTAGGGGGGGCGTTGGCTCCCCTTGGAGCCGCTCCGCTGAAAAGCGCCTCTGAGCGCTTCGCATACCTTACCCCTGGCAACCCCATACCCCTGTGCCTGATCGTCGCTCCTAGAGCCTCCTAGGGGCCTTGGCGTCGATGTTCGTCCGTGGGCAAGCCATTCCTTTTCTCGAATTACTCGCGCGCAGCGCCGGATTGGCACTGTGGTGCCTGTTGGCAGGGGGCGTCAAACCCTGCCAGGGGCTTTGGCAGCCGAGGTCGGTGGGGCCGGCCTAGTCCGGTTGGTTGGATACCTGGAAATGAGGCCACGCTTTCCCCGCCCCTTCAGGGGCATGAACAAGCGGCCGCCGTCGGCGGCCTCGTAGCGAGTCGCGCGCACGCGCGGCTTTTAAAAGATTAAGAAAGGATTAGGGCGTTTTTTCCGAATCGCTGAAAGCCACGGATGGCGTGGCTTTCAGCGATGTTCCAGAGGCCGATTCGGTGGGCGCTATCCCGTGCCGAGGTGGGCGCTATCCCGTGCCGAGGTGGGCGCTATCCCGTGCCGAGGTGGGCGCTATCCCGTGCCGAGGTGGGCGCTATCCCGTGCCGGGATGGGCGCTATACCGTGTCCTTCGGCTTCCGCTGTGTCCTACGTATCAGGTGCCGCTTCTGGCTCGCTGAGGGCGTCCGATCAACCTGCACCAGGTCAGCTCTGTCGATCTCCCAGCTCCAGCCAGTCACCGCTTCGACCTTGGCTAGTGCGTCTTTCAGGTCACGCCGAAACTCGGCAAGGCGACCAGCTTCGCTGCCGCACAGGTGGTGTATCGTCTCGACCTTCATCGGGAACGGTGCAGCATGCGTGCTGTAGAAGCTGTGCAGCCACTGCGCGAGCGGCTGCCCTTTCAGTGCCCGCCGCTGTTCCCACTCGACCTGTGTCCAGCCATCGCACCCATACAGCGCAACGATCTGCGGGTTCATCTCGATCACGTAATGACCCGTCTCTTCGTTGCGGGCGCCGCCGTGGAGCATTGGGCCAAAATACGCGCGCTTGCCGTCCTTGATCTCGACAACAGACGACGCGAGTCGAGCAAAAGCCCCCTTCAGCCAGCTGACATCCTTGCCGCCAGTACTGCGACCGATACCTTTCAGAAAGCCATGCGCGGCGAACTGGATACGACTCCCAAGCCCCTCAGCTCGAGCGAGATGCAGGCATTGTTCCCACACGTCCAAATCAGCCTGATCGAGCCGGGGTCCAGTGAACAAAACCGTCACGCCATCAACGGCAGTCAGTTGCTCGCGTTGCAGGAACGCCCGACGCCCCCGCTTTATGGCTCCAAACAGGGCGCTACGTAGCACGCTGTTCGGTACTCCCCGAACACCCTCGGGCCATAACGGCAACCAGATCACCTGGGCCGACGGCTGGACCGGCTCGGCAGCGGGAGCGGACGGCTCTGCCTCCTTGCCCCTGGCATTTCGTTCCTGCATGCGTTTGAGCTTGTCCATCAGGCTCCCGCGCTCTGTCATTACTCCCCTTCCTCTTCACATGGAAACAACACCTAAACACCAAACGGCTGCCAAAAAACCATGATCTTGACGATACCGAGGTGTCCGTCATTCCCAACATGATCCATATCCGAAGGTGAGCTGTGTGGCCTTTTCCAGCCATTTTCTGGCGTGAAAGCAGCTGGCGATTGTCACGCCGCCGCTGGGCTAATTTCCATCCAAGTCTCTCAGCAAGTCCGCGAAGCTTTCGGCCTTCTTAACCTCTACCGCAGGAGGAGTAGCCGGCTTGTGTTCTAGCAGCAGCATGGCCTCACGCAACTCGCGCACCTCTTGGCGAAGCAACCGCAGCTCCTCGAGGAGCCCCGACAGCTCCCCGACAGTAGGTGTAGGGGCAGTGTCGGGCGAAGGTGTAGGGGAGGTGTCGGGTGGTGTAGGGCAACCTAGCGGCTCACCATAGACTCGGATCATTTCCGAGAGGTCGATTACCCGTTGTCCTTTTCCATCAAACCCAGCAGATATGCGGCCTCTAGCCACAGCTTCATGCAGCGTCGAGCGGTGCAAACCGTAGAGTTTGGCCATGCGGCCGATCGTCAAAGCGGGCATGTAGGGCGCTGTAGGGTTTTGTCTGTCGGGCCCCGACACTGTACCAACCAGCCAGGAGATAAAAGCGGAAGTAGGTACACAGATCGGCCTGGTGCTGAATCGGCATTTCGATTGATATGATACATTGAATACATGCATTCAAAAGAGGCCGATCCATGCCAACTTCAATCCGATTGGCTCCCGAAATCGAGCAACGCCTAGACTTCCTGGCCGCCAACACCGGGCGTACCAAAGCGTATTACCTGCGCGAAATCATCGAGCGTGGTCTGGACGAGATGGAGGACTACTACCTCGCAGCCGAAGTGCTGGAGCGTGTCCGCAAGGGACAGGAGCAGGTGTATTCGTCGACGGACGTAAGGAAAGACCTTGGCCTGGACGATTGACTACACCCAGACGGCTCTCAACCAGCTACGCAAGCTCGACAAGCAATCCGCCCGGCGCATCCTCGACTTCATGGATGAGCGGGTCGCCCTGCGCGAAGATCCACGCAGTACCGGGAAGGCGCTCACCGGCCCATTGGGTGGGCTGTGGCGCTACCGGGTGGGCGACTTCCGGGTGATTTGCGAGATCCAGGATGGCGCGTTGCGCGTCCTCGTGCTGGAGCTTGGCAATCGGCGCGAGGTGTATCGCTAGGTCTGGCCCGGCTTCTCCCATGCTGTAAGCCATCGCCTACAGCAGATCGAGCGCTTGCCCAATAGGCGTGCAGCAGCCACCTGGGTAGAGTGACTCCCATACCGACATCGACGGATCGATGAAGGCTGCTAGGGATTGAAGCCAGGGAACTGTCGCAAGGATCGCGGCATCATCAGGATGATGACTCCCAGGGATGAGGTGAGACGACACAAACGGCGAGGCTAACCCCCCTCGCCGTTTTTGTTTGTGCGCGCGGGAAAAGCGCCTTGCGGCGGCGGTCCGCAGCCTACCGCTCCGCGCACAACACGCCCGAAAGCCGCGCGCCAGAGCCTCGACCTGGGTGGAGAGAGCGCCAGTCCCACTGTTCTGCCCCACAACGGCGCCCTTCCTGGTGGCATCAGGCCCTGCTGTAGCGGTGTGGGTAGGCCTGTATTGCCGATACGCAAAGCGCGCTTCCAACACCTTGGAGGCCGCATGCCTTCGCGCTCTGGAGCGTAGTAGCTAGGTACGAAGTAGTCGCCCGACATTAAATGTTTCAGTTTCATGCCGGATGCATTTCTGTTACAAATAGAAATAGTCTAAAATGGATAGACTTTTTAGTAAGATACTCCTAAATTCATGGTACTTTTGGTAGCGTTTGCTGTCTTATCCATATTGGTCTCTTTTATTTGCTCAATTCTAGAGGCTGCACTTCTTTCGATCACTCCCAGCTATGTAGCTAATCAAAAGCTTTCCCGGCCTAAGCTATATGAACGCCTGAAAGCTCTTAAAGACAAGATTGATCAGCCACTAGCTGCAATACTGACACTCAATACTGTTGCTCATACTGTCGGCGCAACTGGTGTTGGTGCTCAAGTCACTATCGTTTTCGGCGACGGTTACCTTGGCGCAGCTTCTGCCATTATGACCTTGTTGATCTTGGTGCTTTCTGAAATTCTGCCAAAAACTATTGGCGCTCGCTATTGGCGCACCATTGCTCCGTTCCTTCCGCCGTTTTTAGGCGCCATGATTTTCCTATTAAAGCCTTTTATTTTTCTGTCTGACCTGATTATGCATTTGTTCGGTGGTAAAGAGCCGGAGCATGATATTCGCCAAGAGATTAAAGCGCTAGCAGTTTTGGGTCGCGAGCTTAACAAACTTGACGAGGACGAACAGGGAGTAATTAGCAACATTCTTGATCTACATGAAATAAAGCTGCGTGAAATCATGACCCCTCGAACAGTGTGTGACTCTGTGTCGCCCAAAGTATCTATTCGCGCGTTTAAAGAGCGGGTCAAAGAAAGTCAGTTTTCGCGCTATCCTGTTGTGGATGATGACGAGTCCCCACTGGGAGTTATATTCCGTTACGACGCGCTCACCGCTGAAGATGAAGATGCGCCTGTCTCTTCGATCATGAAGCCTCTCCAGGTAGTACTCGAGAGCATGAACGTGGAAAGATTGATGTCCCAACTGATGCACGAACGCCAGCACATGTGCTTGGTATATGACGAGTTCGGTGGCTGGCGTGGCCTAGTGACCCTTGAGGATATCATCGAAGCAATCATCGGCAAGCCCATCATGGATGAGACAGACGATATTCCAAATATGCGTCGCTTTGCCAAACGCCGCTGGGATCACCGAATCAAGGCAATTCGCAAATAGTGTGCAGTGGGCTGATGCGGCAAACATCAAGTATGCCAATTTCGTTATATAACTGATGTCTTAGCACAAGGAGAACCACTCTTGCAGCTTAAGTCTCTATTCGATGGCATCAAGTTAATATCTGGTCGCAGCTTTTTCTGCAAAAAAAAACGGAAAGCACTTTTGCTGACACCAGTCTTACTAGTGGTTTATTTGGGAGTTTTTCTATTAGAGCCCCCAGCGATAGCTGACTTGTCCAAAGAGAACCGCTATCGGGTACCACAGCTGCTGTCGCAGTGGGATAAAGGCAAAGTCGTCGTATTGTTGCGGCACCTTGAACGTTGTGATCGGGAAGATCATCCCTGCCTTGTTGGCACAAGCGGCATTACATCCCGTGCCGTGTCGGATGGTCATAAGCTAGGTAAAAGCTTTTATCGGCTTGGCTTGGATAAAAGCGATGTGTATAACAGTCCACTGACCCGGACGGCACAGACCGAAGATATTGTTTTTAACGGAGCTGGAACAGACCAGGAGTGGCTATCCAAGTGCCGACGGGAGACCTTTCTAGATGATGTTCTAAAGATTAAGAAGCCTGGTAGAAATCTTATTTTGGTAACCCATAGCAGCTGCATTGCCAAGTTTGAAGAATCCTTGGGCTATAACAGTGATACACCACAATATGGGACTTCGCTATTCTTTGCCGAAGATTCCGAGGCGGAATCTCTGCACGTATTGGGTTTTCTAGATAGCGATGACTGGGACACAAGTTTTAAATTTTTGGAGCCAGCCCTAAGTTACTTATCTGAAGCGGGGCAACATAGAGCGGTTATGGCCTATTTGGGGAGCCCGCAGAATTCGGAAAAAATCGTACGCTAAGCGCCAGGTGATTGGCTGGAGGCCG
>NZ_BAAGYK010000003.1:0-93474 GCF_054779355.1 Azotobacter armeniacus | reverse complement strand
CGCTGCGCAGAATCCAGAAGTTGCCGGAGCTGGTGAGATCGTTTTTCCGCCACCCGGACTGCCGATATACAGCAGCATGACATTACTTTTTAAAAGATTAGTATGTGCGCAGTCCTCGTGCAGGTGAGCGGGTGCTGATCGGTGTTGAGCACTTCCTGAACCAACGTCTGAAACTGGCGTTGAATCGGGACAAGAGCCGAGCGGCAGAGGCATGGAAGTGCGACTACCTGGGGTATGGAATGAGCTGGCATCAGCAGCCACGGCTGCGAGTGGCAACGATGAGCCTACGTCGCTTGCGCGACCGGCTCGGTGAGCTGCTGCGCGGAGTGCGGGGCCACAAGCTGGCTAGCGTCATCAAGCGGATCAACCCTGTGCTGCGTGGCTGGGCTGGCTATTTCAAGCTAAGTCAGAGCAAGCGACCGCTTGAGGATCTGGACGGGTGGGTCAGGCACAAACTTCGCTGTGCGATCTGGCGCCAATGGAAGCGGCCCTCTACGAGGGCTCGCAACCTGATGCGACTGGGCCTGAGCGAGGCGCGTGCCTGCAAGTCAGCCTTCAACGGACGAGGCCCCTGGTGGAACTCGGGGGCATCGCACATGAACCAGGCGTTACCCAAGAAGCTCTGGGATGGGCTTGGACTGGTCTCGATACTGGATACGATAAACCGGCTTAACCGCATAACCTGAACCGCCGTATACGGAACCGTACGTACGGTGGTGTGGGAGGACGGCGGGTGCGAACCCGCCTCCTACTCGATCGAATCCCGATAGCCTAGGAGCGGACGCCATGCACCGACCCCTGCCCAAGCTGCAGCAGATCCCCGCAAGCATCGCCGCGGTCGCCGACTACGAGCCCTTCGCTCGCGAGCGGATGAGCGAACTGGCCTGGGCCTACATGGCCGGCGGCGCGGCGGACGAACTGACCCTGCGCGACAACTGCACGGCGTTCCAGCGCCTGCGCTTGCGCAGCCGGGCGCTGCAGGATCTGACCGACGGCCATACCCGCCTGGAGCTGTTCGGCCAGCGCTTCGAGCAGCCGATCCTGCTGGCGCCGGTGGCCTACCAGAAGCTCGCCCATCCCGAGGGCGAGCTGGCCACGGTGCTGGCGGCCTCGGCGGTGCGCGCCGGGATGGTGGTCAGCACCCAGGCCAGCGCGGCGCTGGAGGACATTGCCCGGCAGGCGCAGGCGCCGCTGTGGTTCCAGCTCTACGTGCAGCCCGACCGCGAGTTCACCCGCGAACTGGTACAGCGCGCCGAGGCGGCCGGCTACCAAGCGCTGGTGGTGACCGTGGATGCGCCAGTCAACGGCCTGCGCAACCGCGAGCAGCGCGCCGGCTTCGTGCTGCCCGAGGGGGTGGAGGCAGTCAACCTGCACGGCATGCGCACGCTGCCGCCGGCCATCAGCCGGATCGGCGACAGCGTGCTGTTCGGCGGCCCGCTGCTGGCCGCCGCGCCGACCTGGCGGGATCTCGCCTGGCTGCGCTCGCTGACTCACCTGCCGGTGCTGGTCAAGGGCGTGATGCACCCCGAGGACGCCCGCCGCGCAGTGGCCGAGGGCATCGACGGGATCATCGTCTCCAACCACGGTGGGCGCACCCTGGACACCCAGCCGGCGACCATCGAGGTACTGGAGGAGATCGCCCGTGCCGTAGAGGGGCAGCTGCCGCTGCTGCTGGATGGCGGCATCCGCCGCGGCACCGACGTGTTCAAGGCCCTGGCCCTGGGCGCCAGCGCAGTACTGGTGGGGCGGCCCTATGTCTTCGGCCTGGCCGCGGCGGGCGCGCCGGGCGTCTGCCATGTCGTGCAGCTGCTGCGGGCCGAGTTGGAGGTGGCGATGGCCCTGACCGGCTGCCGGACACTGGCTGACATCGGCCCGTCGCTGGTCGATCGCTAGAAGGCTTGCTCAGCCGGCGAGGTGCCGGCTTCCAACTCGGCGCAGCGCCGGGCGTAGGCTGCGGCGATGTCGGCGAGTTCCACGCTGGCAGCCCGCTGCAGTTCGTCGCAGGCCTTGCGCAGGAACTTCAGATGACCGAGGGCGAGGGCTTCGCGCAGCCAGTGGCGGGCCTCGTCCCAGCGGCCAAGGCCCATCAGCACCGTGGCATAGCTGAACTGGCCGCGGAAGTCGCCGGCCTCGGCGGAGCGCCGGTAGCAGGCGAAGGCGGCCGGCGGATCGGCGCGGACCCCCCGACCTTCCTCGTAGTAGCGGCCGACCAGGTTCATCGACTTGGCGTGCCCCAGCCCGGCGGCGCGCTGGTACCAGGCGAAGGCCTGCGCTTCGTCGCATGCAACCCCGCGGCCGGTGGCGAGCAGGTTGGCGTAGTTGTACATGCCCCAGTCGAGGCCGCGCTCGGCCGCCGTGCGGTAATGCCGGGCGGCGGCTGCCTCGTCGATGGGGCCGCCCCAGCCCAGCTCGCAGCAGCGGCCCAGCATGTTGCTGGCCATGGTGTGACCGCTCTGGGCGGCGATCTCGAACCAGTCGCGGGCCAGCGCCGCGTCGCGCTGGATGCCGAGGCCATCGAGCAGCAGCTGGCCGAGCAGGGCCTGGGCCTCCAGCTCGCCGGCGCTCGCCGTGGCGAGAATCCAGCGGGCCGCCTGGCGCGGATCCTCGGCCAGACTCCGGCCCAGTTGTGCGAGATCGGGCGTTTCGGTGCGATGCAGGATGAAGCTCATGGTCGTCCGCTCACACCTCGCCCCAGCGGCGCAGCAGGTTGTGGTAGTTGCCGGTCAGTTGAACCAGCGCTGGGTGGTCTTCCATGTCGCGCGACAGGCTCTGGATGGCTTGGTCCATCTCGTACAGCAGGCTGCGCTGGGAGTCCTCGCGGACCAGGCTCTGCGTCCAGAAGAAGGAGGCGTAGCGCGCCCCGCGGGTGACCGGGGTGACCTGGTGGATGCTGGTGGCCGGGTAGAGCACCAGATCGCCGGCCGGCAGCTTGACCCGCTGCATGCCGTAGGTGTCCTGGATGACCAGTTCGCCGCCGTCGTACTCGTCCGGGTCGCTGAAGAACAGCGTGGAGGAGAGGTCGGTGCGCACCCGCTCGGCGGAGCCGCGCACCTGGCGCACGGCGTTGTCGATGTGAAAGCCGAAGGTGCCGCCGTCGGTGTAGCAGTTGAACAGCGGCGGATAGACCTTGTGCGGCAGCGCGGCGGACATGAACTGCGGGTTCTGCCACAGGCGTTCGAGCATGGCGCTGGCGACTTCCTGCGCCAGCGGATCGTCCTCGGCCAACTGCAGGTTGTGCTTGGTCCGGGCCGACTGATAGCCCGCGCTCACCTTGCCATCGATCCAGTGTGCCTGCTCCAGCGCCTGGCGGATGTGCCGGACCTCGTCACGGGAAAAGACCCCCGGTATGTGTAGCAGCATGGTGGCTGGCTCCGATCAATCGAGAATATGTCTCATATGTTATTTGTTTTTATTTGACAGGTAAATGACCAGGAAATAAGGATTGTCACGTGTAAATTATGTAAATCTGTATCGTTTGGTTATGAGAATTGTTATCTATTGTGGCGCACGACATTCGTTTCGTTAGGAGACAAACCATTATGTTGTGCATTCGCATTAATGAGCGGTCGGCTGCCACGCCGTGCATGCTGGCTTCTGCAGTGGGAGTCATGGCCGCATTTTCCGCAGTCAGCGGGGTACGTGCCGAGGAGGCGGCACAGAAGGAAACCGCACGGAAGGGCGCGGAGAGGAAGGGAGTCTTGTCGCTGGAGTCGGATACCGTCGTCGGGGAGAGAGAGGATGATTACAAGGTCGAGTCGGCCTCGAAGAAGTTCACCGCACCGCTGCGCGAGACGCCCAAGTCGGTCACCATCATTTCCCGGCAGGTCATCGAGGACACCGGCTCGCTGAGCCTGGTCGATGCCCTGCGCACCACCTCCGGCATCACCTTCGGCGCCGGCGAAGGCGGCAACCCGGCGGGCGACCGGCCGATCATCCGCGGCTTCGACGCCGAGAGCGACACCTTCATCGACGGCCTGCGCGACGTCGCCTCGCAGACCCGCGAGGTCTTCAACATCGAGCAGATCGAGGTGAGCAAAGGCCCGGGCTCGGCCTACACCGGCGCCGGCTCCACCGGCGGCAGCATCAACATGATCACCAAGACCGCCAAGCGCAACAATTTCCTCGATCTCAGCCAGACCTTCGGTTCGGACCAGACCCGCCGCTCCACCATGGACCTCAATCGGATGCTGACCGACCAGATCGGCTTCCGCCTGAACCTGATGAAGCACGACGCCAACGTCGCCGGCCGCGACGGGGTGGACGTCAGCCGCTGGGGTGTGGCGCCGACCATCACCTTCGGCTTCGACACCCCGACCCGTGCGACCTTTTCCTACTACCACCTGGAAGCCGACGACATGCCGGACTACGGCATTCCAGTGAAGCCGGCAACCGCCAGCAACCCGGTGCGCAAGCCGGTGAACGGCGACAAGGACCATTTCTACGGCCTGACCGGCCGTGACTTCCGGGAAAGCAGCACCGACTCCGGCACCTTCAAGATCGAGCACGATCTCAACGAGAACGTGACGATTTCCAATACCTTCCGCCAGGTGCGCACCACCCTCGACTACATCGCCACCAACCCGAACGACTCGGTCGCCGGCAATATCGAGAGGGGATTAGTGTGGCGCTCGCCGAAAAGCCGCAACTCCACCTCGGAAGGCTGGGTCAACCAGACCGACATCCAGGCGAAATTCACCACCGGCAGCATCGAGCACAGCCTGGTGGGCGGCATCGAGATCACCGACCAGGACGTGCACAACCGTCCCTATGCCTTTTACACCGCGGACGGCAAGCCCATCTCCACCACCAGTAGCTGCAACAGCGCCAGCCTGGCCTCGGGCAACTGCACCACCCTGAACAACCCGACCTACAAGGACGACTGGGCCGGCTACTACACCGATGGGCTGTCTTACACCGACACCGATACCCAGACCAAGTCCGCCTACCTGTTCGACACCCTCAAGTTCAACGAGAAGTGGTCGTTGAACCTCGGCCTGCGCTACGACGATTTCGAAACCAAGTCCTCGGGGTACAGCACCGGGACTCGTATCCAAGCCCCGGGCAGTTTCAAGTTCGAGAACAACAACAACTTCTGGAGCCACCAGTTGGGCGTGGTCTACAACCCGCTGCCCAACGGTAGCGTCTACGCGGCCTGGTCGACCTCGCGCAACCCGGTCGGCGAGACCGCCGGCGAAGGCAACAACAGCATCGCAGGTGCCACCCAGGACCTGGAACCGGAACGCAACCGCAACATCGAGCTGGGCACCAAGTGGGAGCTCCTCGACGGCCGCCTGGCGCTGGATTCGGCGATCTTCAAGACCAAGAAGTCCAACGCGCGGGTCACCGACCAGGACGGCAGGACGCAGAACATGGGCGAGGTCGAGATCAAGGGCTTCGAGCTGGGCATCAACGGCCGCCTCACCCGCGAGTGGCAGATCTTCGCCAACTACACCTACCTCGACAGCGAGATCGTCGATGGTGGCATAGTCAACGGCATTGACGGTGCCAACGACGGCAACGAAAACCCCAGCACCCCGGAGAACAGCTTCAGCCTCTGGAGCACCTACCAGTTGTTCCCCTTCCTCACCGTCGGTGGTGGCGCCAACTATGTGGATTCGCGCTACGGCGATGCCGCCAACACGATCCAGGTATCCAGCTACTGGCGCTACGACGCCATGGCCAACCTGAAGGTGAGCAAGAACCTCGACCTGCTGCTGAACATCCAGAACCTGACCGACAAGCGCTACTTCGATCAGGTCTTCACGACCCACATGGCCCACGTGGCGGCGGGGCGTACTGTGCTGCTAGCCACCAACTTCCATTTCTGAGGAGGTTGCAAAGCCGTCAAGGGCCGCCTGCGGGTGGCCTTTGCGTGTCTGCCGGTGACGAGGTAAAGGTTGGGTAAAGCCGATTTGTTGCAAATTGTTCCCGAATAGAATTTTTCGCACTGCCGCGCTGGTGGTGCACTGTGGCGGGCGACCGTGTTTCGATTTCAACCGTGCTGCCAAAGGCGATACCGATCAGGTGATATCAGGTGATGAAGAAGATCCTCTTCCAGCTGCACTGGCTGCTCGGCATCAGCGCCGGGCTGGTGCTGGCGGTCATGGGTGTGACCGGCGCGACCCTGTCCTACCAGGATGAGCTGCTGCGCTTTCTCAATCCCGGGGTGATGACCGTCGAGGTGCCGCCGGGAGTGCAGGCGCTGAGCCCGGACGAGCTGCTCGCCGGCCTGCGCGGACAGGTGGGGCAGCGTCAGGTACTGGGCCTGACCCTGTCGAGCACGCCGGACGATGCGGCCCAACTGATCGTCAGCGGCGGCGGCCCGCGCGGCGAGACCCTCTATGTCGATCCCTACAGCGGCGACCTGCTCGGCGCGGCGCGGGGCCTGGGGTTCTTCCGCTTCATGATGCAGGTGCACCGCTGGCTGGCCATCGGCGATACCGGCAAGGCGATCACCGGCGCCTCGACCCTGATCCTGGTGTTCCTCTGCCTGTCCGGTCTCTACCTGCGCTGGCCGCGCCGGGCCGGCGACTGGCGTGCCTGGCTGGTCCTCGACTGGTCGCGCCGGGGCCGCGGCTTTCTCTGGAACCTGCATGCGGTGGCCGGCACCTGGGCGCTGCTGCTCTACTTGCTGGCCGCGCTGACCGGCCTGAGCTGGTCCTACGACTGGTACCGCCAGGGCCTTTTCGCCCTCGCCGGCGAAACCGCCCCGCAGCACGGCGGCCCTGGCGGCGGGCGCCGTGGTCCGCCGCCGGGCGGCGAGCAGGGCAGGGCTCCAGCTCCGGCGATCGGCCTCAATCCCCTGTTCCAGGCCTTCCGCCGCGAGGTGGGGGATCCCTACCGGCAGGTCAATCTGACGCTGCCCGAGCGTCCTGGCCAGCCGCTGCAGATCATGTATGTCGCGACCGATGCCGAGCATGCCCGGGCGATCAGCCGGTTGAGCCTCGACACCGGCAGCGGTGTGCCGCTCAAGCACGAGCGCTACGCGGACAAGAGCCTGCCCCAGCGCCTGCTCGCCAGCCTCTATCCGCTGCATACCGGCGAATATTTCGGTCAGCCCGGTCGTGTGCTGATGCTGCTCGCCAGCTTGGGCATGCCGCTGTTCTTCATTACCGGCTGGCAGCTCTACCTCGACCGCCGGCGCACCCGCCGCGCCGCCCGCAAGGCGCAGCAGGCATTGGCGATATCGACCGACGGCCAGCCGTGGCTGGTTGGCTTCGCCAGCCAGAACGGTTTCGCCGAACGGCTGGCCTGGCAGGCCGCCAGTCAGTTGCAGGCGGGCGGCGCCGCGGTGCAGGTGCGCTCGCTGGCGCAGCTCGACGAGAGCGACCTGCGCGGCACCGAACGCGCGCTATTCGTGGTCAGCACCTTCGGCGACGGCGAGGCGCCGGACAGTGCGCGCGGCTTCGTGCGCCGGGTGCTCGGCGGCGAGTGCCAGCTGGGCCACCTCCGGTACGCCCTGCTCGGTCTCGGCGACAGCCAGTACCAGCGCTTCTGCGCCTTCGCCCGGCAGCTCGACCAGTGGTTGCAGAAGCAGGGCGCGCGGGCGCTGTTCGCCCCGGTGGAGGTGAATAGCGGCGATGCCGCAGCCCTGCAGGTCTGGCGCGAGCAGCTCGGCCGGCTATTCGGCAGCGAGCCGTCGGCGCCGGTCGAAAAGGGCTTCGCCGAATGGACGCTGCTGGCCCGCGAATGCCTCAACCCCGGCAGCGCGGCCGAGTCGGTCTGGCGCCTGATCTTCCAGATCCCGGACGGGCAGCGCTGGGAGGCCGGCGATCTGGCGGAGATCCGTCCGCCGCACGCCGCTGCGCTGCGCTGCTATTCGATTGCCTCGCTGAGCGAAGATGGCGTGCTGGAGCTGCTGGTGCGCCGCTATCGGCGCCCCGACGGCACGCCGGGGCTGTGCTCCGGCTGGCTGTGCGAGCTGGCGCCGGGCTCCCGCGTGCCGCTGCGCCTGCGCCCCAACAGCGGCTTCCGCCTGCCGGCGGACGACCGGCCGCTGCTGCTGATAGGCAACGGCGCCGGCCTCGCTGGTCTGCGCGGCCTGCTGCGCGAGCGCATCCGACGTGGCCAAGTCAGCAATTGGCTGATCTTCGGCGAGCGCAGCGAGGCCCACGACTTCCTCTGTCGCGAGGAGCTGCTGTCCTGGCAGGCAGCAGGCCGGCTGGCCTGTCTCGACCTGGCCTTCTCTACCGAAGGGGAACGCAAGGTCTACGTGCAGGACTGCCTGCGCGAGTCCGCCGATGCCCTGCGCGACTGGTTGGCCGAGGGTGCTGTCATCTACCTGTGCGGCAGCCAGGGCATGGCTTTCGGGGTCGAGGCGGTGCTGATCGAGCTGCTCGGCAGCGCCGAAGTCGAGCGCTTGCGCGACAAGGGGCGCTTCCGGCGCGATCTCTTCTGAGGGCGATTGCGGGGGGCCGCGTTTCCCCGCAGGCTTGCGACAGGCCGGTGGAAGCTCCAAGCTAGTTCCATGAAGACCAACACAGCCATCCTTCTCAACTGCGACATGGGCGAGAGCTTCGGCGCCTGGACAATGGGCAACGACGTGCTGGCCATGCCGCTGATCGACCAGGCTAACCTGGCCTGCGGCTTCCACGCCGCCGATCCCCTGACCATGCAGCACAGCGTGGCCCTGGCGGTGCGCCATGGGGCGAGCATCGGCGCGCACCCGGCCTACCCGGACCTGGCCGGCTTCGGTCGCCGCCATCTGGACTGCTCGCCCGAAGAGGTGCGCGCCCTGGTGCTCTACCAGCTCGGCGCGCTGGACGCCTTCTGCCGCGCCGCCGGCACCCGCATCGACTACGTCAAGCCGCATGGCGCGCTGTACAACGACCTGGTGCGCGACGACAGGCTGCTCGCCGCCGTGCTGGAGGCCTGCGCGGCATTCCGCCCGGGCCTGCCGCTGATGGTCCTGGCGCTGGCCGACAACGCCCGCGAGGCGCGCCTGGCCGAGGCCGCCGGGGTGCCGCTGTTGTTCGAGGCCTTCGCCGACCGCGCCTACCTGTCCGACGGCCAGCTGGCGCCGCGCCGCCTGAGCGGGGCGGTGCACCAGGACTCTGAGCGCATCCTCGCCCAGGCCTTGGCCATCGCCCGCGGCGAGCCCTTCCCGGACCTCGACGGCAAGCCGCTGCGCCTGTGGGCCGACAGCCTCTGCGTGCACGGCGACAACGCCGAGTCGCTGGCCGTGCTGCGCCGCCTGCGTGCGGCCCTCGACACCCTCTGATGCGCCTCGAACCGGCCGGCGCCGAAGCCCTGCTGCTGGTCCTGGCCGAGCAGCCGGACGCCGGGCTGCCGCTGCGCATCGCCACCCTGGCCGATCGAATCCATCTCGAACTGGGGCCCTTGCTCGTCGACCTGGTACCCGGCTGGACCACCCTGCTGCTGCATTACGACCTGCTGCGCACTGACCACCTGCAGCTCGGCAAGCGCCTGCTGCCCCTGCTCGAAGACTGGTACGCCCAGCCACAGTCCCCCCGAGTTGGACGCCTGCATGAAATCCCCATCTGGTATGCCGGCGAGGACCTGGCCGAGGTGGCCCGCGCCTGCGCCCTGAGCGAGGCCGAGGTGATCGCTCTGCACAGCGGTACGGAGTACCGCGTCGGCGCCATCGGCTTCGCCCCGGGCTTCGCCTATCTGGGCGAGCTGGACGCGCGCTTGGCCCTGCCGCGCCGGCGCACGCCGCGCACCCGGGTGCCGGCCGGCTCTCTGGCCATCGCTGAGCGGCAGACGGCGGTCTATCCCCAGGCCTCGCCGGGCGGCTGGCACCTGCTCGGGCGCTGTCCGCGGCGCCTGTTCGACGCCCAAGCCGAGCCGCCCTGTCCGCTGGCGGTGGGCGACCGGGTGCGCTTCTTCGCCATCGACGAAGCGGCCTTCTGCGCTGAGGGCGGCGCGCTGTGAAGGGCCTTGCGGTGATCCGCCCCGGCCCGCTCAGCCTGGTGCAGGATGCCGGCCGTCTGGGCTGGCAACACCTTGGCGTCTCCCCCGCGGGCCCGCTGGATGTCCACGCGGCGGCCTGGGCCAACCGCCTGCTGGACAATCCCTGGGGCACGCCACTGCTGGAGATCGCCCTCGGCGGCGTGGAGCTGGAAAGCACGCTCGACACCTGGGTAGCGCTCTGCGGCGCCGAGCTGGCCATCACGGTGGACGGGGCGCCGCGGCCGAACTGGTCGCGTTTCGCCCTGCGCGCCGGGCAGCGCCTGAGCCTCGGCTTCGCGCGCAGCGGCCAGCGCGCCTACCTGGCGGTGGCGGGGGGCTTTCGTGCCGGGGCAGTGCTGGGCAGCGTGGCGACTCAGGGCCGCGAAGGTCTCGGCGGGCTGCACGAAGACGGCCAGCCCCTGCGTGCCGGGGATCTCTTACCCTGCGCGCCGGCCAGCCGATCCGGCGCAGCCAGCGTGCCCTGGCGCTTCGTGCCGGACTACCGGGCCGAAGTCTGCCTGCGGGTGATGCTCGGTGGGGATGCCGGGGACTTTTCCGTGGCCGGGCGCCAGCACTTCTTCGCCCGCGTCTGGCGACTGAGCCCGCAGTCTGACCGCATGGGTGCGCGCCTCTTGGGCGAGCCTTTGCAGGCGCCAACACGACAGTGGTCGCTGGGGGTTGTCACGGGCGCCATCCAGGTGCCGCCGGACGGCCAGCCGATCGTCCTCTTGGCCGACCGGCAGACCATGGGTGGCTATCCCATCCTCGGCTGGGTGCATCCGCTGGATCTGGGGTTGCTGGCGCAGTGTCCGGCACACCGGACGGTGCGCTTCAAGCGGGTGAAGCTGAAGGTGGTGCAGGAGGAGTTACGGGGGTTTTATCGGTTCTTCGGACGTTGACCGCTTACTGGTTCTCTATGGCCTAACTTCTGCGAGCAATCACAGCGCTTTCCTCGGCCCGGCCGACAGGTTTCGCCCTGCACGGCGAGTCACTTTCTTCTTGCTTGCCCAAGAAGAAAGTGACCAAAGAAGAAGGGTACCCGACATCCGGCCCTTCACTGCGCTGCGCTTCGTTACGGGTTCCCTCGCTCCGGCGCTGCTCCGGGGGCCGTCGCGAAGGGACGTCCCTGTCCCTTCGCGACTCGCTCGGCCTCCTGCGCAGCGCCTGCACTCGGCCTTCTGTACGGGACTGGGAGGTTGACTGACAGTTGGGAGGAAAAGTTGGAAAGCTCCGCTTTGCTTTTGGCGCCAGAACCATCAGGCAGCGCCGAACGCCCCTTTCAGAAGGCCGAGCGGAGTCGTCGAGGAAGGGGTTGAGTCGCATGGATGCGGCGAAAGGCCCGTTGGCCATGGATGGCCCTTCGGGCCGGGCCCCTGGAGCGACGACGGAGGGAGGGAACCCCGCCGTAGGCGGGGCCGGATGATAGGGGCAAGCGTTTTTGCTTACTTTTTTCGCGACTGAAAAAAGTGAGTCGCCGTGCAAGGCGAAACCTGTAGGCCGCGCCGAGGAAAGCGCGTCGTTATTGCCCCTTGGGTTAGGCCCAAGCCAACAAATGCGTAAGCCTCAAACAAACCGCTCCGCATAATGACAAGCCACCTCCCGCCCATCCACCTCCCTCAGTAGCGGCACTTCCCCCCGACAGCGCTCCGTCGCATACGGACAGCGCGGATGAAACACGCAGCCGGCCGGCGGCTCGAGCGGGTTGGGCGGTTCACCGGCGAGGCGGATGCGCTGCCGGCCCGGCTCGGGATGCAGGCTCGGCGTGGCGGCGAGCAGTGCCTGGGTGTAGGGATGCAGCGGCCGGCGGTAGATGAGTTCGGCGGGGCCGAGCTCCATGGGGCGGCCGAGGTACATCACCAGCAGGCGGTCGGCGATGTGGCGCACCACCGCCAGGTTGTGAGAGATGAACAGGTAGGCGGTGCCGAACGCCTGCTGCAGCTCCAGGAACAGGTTGAGCACCTGGGCCTGCACCGACACGTCCAGTGCCGATGTCGGCTCATCGGCGACCAGCACTTTCGGACACAGGATCATCGCCCGGGCAATGGCGATGCGCTGGCGCTGGCCGCCGGAGAACATGTGCGGGTAGCGCGAATAATGCTCGGCGCGCAGGCCGACCTGCTCGAGCATCGCCAGCACCCGCTTGTGGCATTCGGCGCCGGAACTGTCGGTGTTGATGGCCAGCGGCTCGGCCAACTGGTCGCCGATCCGCCGGCGCGGGTTGAGCGAGGCGTAGGGGTTCTGGAAGACCATCTGCACATCGCGACGCAGCTGCCGGCGGGTGCTGCGGTCGGCGGCAGCGATTTCCTGCCCGGCGATCTGCAGTGAGCCGGAGGTCGGCTCCTCGATCAGGGTCAGGGCGCGGGCCAGGGTCGACTTGCCGCAGCCGGATTCGCCGACCACCGCCAGGGTCTGCCCGGCCTGCAGTTCGAAGGACAGGCCGTTCAGCGCCTGGACGGTGGCGGCGGGCCGGAACAGGCCGCGGGAGACGCGGTAGTGGCGGGTCAGTTCGCGGGCGATCAGTACCGGGCTCATGCCGGGCCCTCCTGGTTGCGCGGGTGGAAGCAGCGCGCCTGGCCCTGCCGTTTGGCCTCCAGCGGCGGGCAGCGGGTGCGGCAGTCGTCCTGCACGTAGGCGCAGCGCGGCGCCAGCAGGCACCCCGCAGGGCGATCGTAGCGGCCGGGGACGGCTCCCGGCAAGCCACGCAGGGGGCGGCGCGCCTCGCCGGCCTCGGGCAGTGCCGCCAGCAGCGCTTCGGTATAGGGATGCGCCGGGGCATCGAACAGGCCGGGCAGGAGGCCGACCTCCACCGCCTGGCCGGCGTACATCACGCAGACCCGGGTGGCGCATTCGGCGACCACCGCCAAGTCGTGGCTGATCAGCAGCAGGGCCATGCCGCGCTCGCGCTGCAGCCCCAGCAGCAGCTCGAGGATTTGCGCCTGGATGGTCACATCGAGGGCGGTGGTCGGCTCGTCGGCGATCAACAGACGCGGCTCGGCGGCGATCGCCAGGGCGATGGCCACGCGCTGGGCCATTCCGCCGGAGAGCTGGTGCGGGTAGGCGTCAAGACGGCTGGCGGCGGCCGGGATCTCCACCTGATCGAGCAGCTCCAGGGCGCGCCGGCGGGCGCTCGCGCCGCGCAGGCCGAGGTGCTGGCGCAGCACTTCCTCGATCTGGAAGCCCACCCTGTAGCTGGGATCGAGGGCGGCTAGCGGGTCCTGGAAGACCATTGCCAGTTCCTTGCCGAGGAGTTTGCGCCGCTGGCGCTCCTTGAGGGCGAGCAGGTCGTGGCCGGCGAAGTGCAGGCGATCGGCGGCGACCCGTCCGGGCGGGTCGATCAGTCCGAGCAGGGCGAGCATGGCCTGCGACTTGCCGGAGCCGGACTCGCCGACGATGGCCAGCACCTCGCCCGCCTCCAGGCGCAGGTCGAGGCCGTCCACCACTGGCGGGGTGTTGGCGGACCCATAGCGCACACTGAGGTTGTCGATTTCCAGCAGGCTCATGTGGGATTCCTCAGACCGCATTTTTCAGTTTCGGGTCCAGCGCGTCGCGCAGGCCGTCACCCAGCAGGTTGATCGCCAGCACGCTGCAGAGGATGGCCAGGCCGGGCAGGGTCACCACCCACCAGGCACGCTCGATGTAGTCCCGCGCCGAGGCTAGCATGGTGCCCCATTCCGGGGTCGGCGGCTGCACGCCGAGGCCGAGAAAGCCCAGCGCGGCGGCATCCAGGATGGCCGCGGAAAAGCCCAGGGTGGCCTGGACGATCAGGGGCGCCAGGCAGTTCGGCAGCACCGCGACGAACATCAGGCGCAGCCGCCCGGCGCCGGCCAGCCTCGCGGCGGTGACATAGTCGCGGTGGATCTCGCCGAGCACCGCGGCGCGGGTCAGGCGCACGTAGGCGGGCAGCGAGACGATGGCGATGGCCAGCACGGTGTTGAGCAGGCCGGGGCCGAGTACGGCGACCACGGCCACCGCCAGCAGCAGCGCCGGCAGCGCCAGCATGACGTCCATCAGGCGCATGATCGCGGGGCCCAACAGGCGCGGGAAGAAGCCGGCGCAGAGGCCGAGCAGCACGCCGGGCAGCAGCGACAGCGCCACCGAGGCCAGGCCGATCAGGAGCGACAGGCGTGCGCCATGGATCAGCCGCGAAAGCAGGTCGCGGCCCAACTCGTCGGTGCCGAGCAGAAACCGGGCTTGTCCGCCCTCCAGCCAGGCCGGCGGGGTGAGCAGGAAGTCGCGATGCTGGGCAGCGGGATCGAAGGGCGCGAGCCACGGGGCCAGCAGCGCGCAGGCGGCGAGCAGTGCGAGAAAAAGTAGGGCGCCGAGGGCGCCGCGGTTGCGCGCGAAGGCCTGGCAGAGCTCGCGGAAGGGCGAGGGCCAGGCTGGTTCGGCGGCAAGGGGGGCGGGTGCGCTCATCGGTCAGCCTTGAGGATATTCATGAATAGGTGGGGGCAGCGGGGGTGCCGTGTCCTTGGCCGCGATGCTCCCTTCAGTGTCATAGCCATCATGTGCGCTCACGGCTGGTGCCGGATGCGCGGATTGGCCAGGCCATAGAGGATGTCCACGATGAAGTTGACCAGAATGACCAGCATGGCGATCAGCAGGATGCCATTCTGCACCACCGGATAGTCGCGGGCGCCGATTGCCTCGATCAGCCACTTGCCGATGCCCGGCCAGGAGAACAGGGTCTCGGTGAGCACCGCGCCGGAGAGCAGGGAGCCGACCTGCAGGCCGAACACCGTGAGCACCGGGACCAGGGCGTTGCGCAGAGCATGCACGAACACCAGCCGCACCGGCGACAGGCCGCGGGCGCGAGCGGCACGCAGGTAGTCTTCGCGCAGCACCTCGAGCATCGCCGAGCGGGTCATGCGGGCGATCACCGCCAGCGGGATGGTGCCGAGCACGATGGCCGGCAGGATCAGGTGGCGCAGGGCATCGAGGAAGGCGCCTTGTTCGTCGCTCAGAAGCGTATCGATGAGCATGAAACCGGTCACCGACGGCACATCATAAAGCAGGTCGAGGCGCCCGGAGACCGGTGTCCAGCCGAGCTGCACGGAGAAGAACATGATCAGGATCAGTCCCCACCAGAAGATCGGCATGGAATAGCCGGTTAGCGCCAGGCCCATGGTGCCGTGGTCGAGCACCGAGCCGTGCTTCAGGGCCGCGAGGGTGCCAGCGAGCAGGCCGAGGACGCCGGCGAACAGGAGGGCGGCACAGGCCAGCTCGACGGTCGCCGGAAACAGGCTGGCGAACTCCGACCAGACGCTCTCGCGGGTGCGCAGCGACTGGCCAAGATCGCCCCGGGCCAGTTGGCCGAGGTAGGCCAGGTACTGCTCGGGCAGCGGCCGGTCGAGGCCGAGGCGCTGCATGGCCTCGGCATGCATCTGCGGGTCGAGGCGGCGCTCTCCCATCATCACCTCCACCGGGTCGCCGGGAATCAGGCGGATCAGCGCGAAGGTCAGCAGGGTCACGCCAAGGAAGGTGGGGATCAAGAGCCCGAGGCGGCGGGCGAGAAAGGACAGCATATGGGAGGCTCACTCCGGGGCGCTGGCCGAAGTGCGGCGCACCCCGGCGAAGTTGTTGGTGCTCAGCGGGCTGATCACGAAGCCCTGGACGTCGCGGCGCACGGCGGCGAACTCGCGGGGATGGGCCAGGGGAATCCAAGGCGCCTGTTCGTGGAAGATCGCCAAGGCCTGGCGGTAGAGCGCGGCGCGCTGCTCCCGGTCGGGGTTGCGGCGCGCCTCGCGCAAGAGGGCGTCGAAGGCTTCGTTGCACCAGCCGGCCTGGTTCTCCCCGGACGTGGCGGCGGCGCAGGACAGGTTGGGGGTGAGGAAGTTGTCCGGATCGCCGTTGTCGCCGCCCCAGCCCATGAACACCAGGTCGTGCTCGCCGTTCTTCGCCCGCCTGATCAGCTCGCCCCATTCCAGCACGCGGATCTCGGCCTTGATGCCGACGGCGGCCAGGTCGGCCTGCAGCAGCTGGGCGCCGATGCCGGGGTTGGGGTTGGTCGGTCCGCCGCCGGGGCGGGTCCAGATGTTCAGCCTGAGCCCTTCGGCATGCCCGGCCTCGGCCAGCAGCGCCCGCGCCCGCGCCGGATCGTGGGGCCAGCCGGCGAGTGCCGGGTCGGAGCCCCACAGGCTCGGCGGATAGGGCGCCACCGCCGGGCTGGCGCCGCCCTCGCCGTACTGGGCGCGCAGGTAGGCCGCCTTGTCGAAGGCGAGGTTGAGCGCCTGGCGCACCCGTACGTCGTCCAGCGGCGGGTGGCGGGTGTTGATGCCGATGTAGGCGGTCAGCAGCGGCTCGTCTTCCAGTACCCGCAGGCGCGTGTCCTTGCGCAGTACGGGGATGTCGATGGGGCGCGGGTAGAGGGCGATCTGGCAGTCGCCGGCCTTGAGCTTCTGCACCCGCACGTTGGGTTCGGGGGTGATGGCGAAGACCAGCCGTTCGATGGCCGGAGCGCCGTCCCAGTAGTCCGGGTTGTGCCGGAAGCGCACCTGGGCGTCCTTCTCGTAGCGCTCGAAGATGAAGGGGCCGCTGCCTACCGGCTGGCTGTTGAGGCGCTCCGGGGTGCCGGCCGCCAGCAGCCGCTCGGCGTATTCGGCCGGATAGATGGAGGCGAAGCCCATCGCCAGGTTGGCCAGGAAGGGCGCCTCAGGGTGGTGCAGGACAAAGCGCACGCGGTAGTCGTCGAGCCTGTCGATGCGCGCGATCAGCTCGCCCACGGCCATCGCCTCGGCATAGGGAAAGCCGCGCGGCGAGAGGCTGTGCCAGGGGTGCCTGGGGTCGATCTGGCGCTGGAAGCTCCACAGCACGTCATCGGCGTTGAACGGCCGGCTCGGGGTGAACCAGGGGGTGCGCTGGAACTGCACGCCGCGGCGCAGGTGGAAGGTGTATTCGAGGCCATCGGCGGACACCTCCCAGCGCTCGGCGAGGGCGGGGCGCAGCTCGGTGCCGCCTGGGGCGAAGCGCAGCAGGCGGTCGAACAGCGTTTCCGCCGAGGCGTCGGCGCTGGTCGCGGCGGTGTACTGGACGATGTCGAAGCCTTCCGGGCTGCCCTCGGTACAGACCACCAGGCTGTTCGGCGCAGCCTGGACGCTACCGGCGAGGAGGAGGGCGAGGAGGAGGGCGGTCGGGCGTCGGGGCATGGGGCGTTCCGGTCGGCGGGCTCTGGCGCCACTCTAGCACCGGGAGCCCGTACATTCAGGGCATCTGCACCTCGATCACACCATCGGCGCTGATGCTCACCTGGCTGCTGCCGGCCTCGATCTCCTGCGCCGGTACGCCCTCGCTCTTCATCATTGCGGCGCCACGCAGGACGATCGGGGCGATCGGTCCGGCGCTGTTCAGGTTCAGGCTGACCAGCTTGTAGCTGCTGCCGCCGAGCGCCTGGGTGGCGAGCCGGGCGCGTTCGCCGAAGGCCTTCACGGCGTCCTGCAGCAGTGCGTCCTCGCCTTTCTTGCGCGTCGCGTCGGCGATGGCAAAACGCATGCCGCCAGTCTTCAGTTCGCCGAGCAGATCGGCGCTCAGCTGGGAGAGGGCGGCGAAATCGGTGCTCTCCAGGCGCAGCTCGGCGCGCTCGCGCCAGGCGACGATCCTGCGCTGTTGGTCGTCGTAGACCGGATAGCTGTTGCGGCTGCCGAGGCTGACCTTCACCCCTGCGACCTGGCGCGCCCGTTCCACTGCGGCATTGAGGCTGCGGGTAATGTCACTGGCCAACTGGCTCGGGTCCTTGTGCTGGGCTTCGCTGTAGAGGGTGACCAGCATCAGGTCGTGGGGAATCTCCCGGCTCGCTTCGGCGTGCAGGGCGATCTGGTTGTAGCGGGGCCCCTCCTCGGCCAGTGCCGGCAGACTGGCCAGGGCGGCGAAGACGAAGGGCGTGGCGAGATGAAAAAGGCGGGGCATGGGGAATCCTTGTGGGAGCATGGTCATGTCCGTTGGACGGTCGGAGCCGAACTCTAACGGTGTAGTCCGGTTTTTGCAGCCCTACTCTGCGTCCCGTTGCCGCATTCGGGCCGGTCGCCGGCAGGGTTTTGGGTATACTGGCGCCGAGCCCCAGAGCCAGAATGATTAGCCATGCTCGCACCCGTTCAAATGCTGTCGGCCAGCCGCCAGAATCTCCGCCGGCTCATCCTGATCCGTGTCCTCGTGCTGGCCGCCCAGGCCGGCTCGGTCGGGCTCGCCTATCTTACCGATCTGATGCCTCTGCCCTGGCTGGCGCTCTCCTTCACCCTCAGCCTGTCCGCCATGCTCTGCCTGGGCACCGCCCTGCGTCTGCAGATGCAGTGGCCGGTGACCGATCTGGAATACGCCGGGCATCTGTCCTGCGACCTGATCATCCACAGTCTGCTGCTGTATTTCACCGGTGGCCCGACCAACCCCTTCGTTTCCTATTACCTGGTGCCGCTGACCATTGCCGCAGCGACCCTGCCCAGGTTGCATACGGTGATGCTCGCCGGCCTGGCGCTGGCCGCCTACACCCTGCTGGTCGGCTGGTACGATCCGACCGATCTGCCGCCGGAGCACCGCGCCACCCTGCTGATCTACGGCATGTGGCTGAGTTTCGCCCTGGCGGCGGCGCTGATCACCTTTTTTGTCGGCCGCATGGCCGGCGAGCTGCGCCGCCAGGAGCTCTTCCAGGCCACGCGCCGCGAGGAGAGCCTGCGCGACCAGCAGCTGCTGGCGGTGGCCACCCAGGCGGCCGGCGCGGCCCACGAGCTGGGCACGCCGCTGGCGACCATGAGCGTGCTGATCACCGAGCTGCGCCAGGAGCACGACGATCCGCTGCTGCAGGAGGATCTGGCGGTGCTGCAGGAGCAGGTGAGGCTGTGCAAGGACACCCTGCAGCAACTGGTGCGAGCTGCCGAGGCCGACCGCCTGCAGGCGGTCAAGGAGCAGAGCGCGGCGGCCTGGCTGGAGGCCGCGCTCAATCGCTGGCACCTGATGCGTCCCGAGGCGAGCTACCGCTACGAGCGCCTAGGTAGCGGTTCCATGCCGCAGCTGGCGCCGCCTCCTGATCTGACCCAGTCGCTGCTCAATCTGCTCAACAACGCCGCCGACGCCTGTCCGGACGATCTGGACATCTGCCTCGACTGGGACGCCGAGGCGCTGTGCATCAGCATCCGCAACCATGGCGAAGGCGTGCCGCTGGCGATCGCCGAGCAGTTGGGCAAGCCTTTCTTTACCACCAAGGGCAAGGGCTTTGGCCTTGGCCTGTTCCTGAGCCAGGCCAGCGTGACTCGCGCCGGCGGCTCGGTGAAACTCTACAACCACGAGGAGGGCGGCACGCTGACCGAGTTGCGTCTGCCGCGCCTGGCTTCAGGAGACTACTATGAGTGAGCATCCGATCGAGGGAGAAGAGCAGCCGCATCTGCTGCTGGTGGACGACGACACGACTTTCACCCGGGTGATGGCGCGGGCCATGACCCGCCGCGGCTTTAACGTGAGCTGCGCCAGTTCGGCGGAAGAGGGGCTGGAGCTAGCGGTCCAGTCCGTCCCGGACTATGCCGTACTGGACCTCAAGATGGAGGGCGACTCGGGGCTGGTGCTGCTACCCAGGCTGCTCGAGCTGGACGCGGAGATGCGCGTGCTGATCCTCACCGGCTATTCGAGCATCGCCACTGCGGTGGAGGCGATCAAGCGCGGCGCTTGCAACTATATGTGCAAGCCTGCCGACGCTGACGACGTGCTCACCGCGCTGCTCTCCGAACATGTCGACCTGAACAGCCTGGTGCCGGACAATCCCATGTCGGTGGACCGTCTGCAGTGGGAGCATATCCAGCGCGTGCTCTCCGAGAACGACGGCAACATCTCCGCCACCGCCCGCGCCCTGGGCATGCACCGGCGCACCCTGCAGCGCAAGCTGCAAAAGCGCCCAGTCCGTCGCTAAGGCAACGGATACCCCCCAGCCTGCCCACGGCACCCCGGCAGGCTGCATCGCGGCGGCATCCCGGAGCGTGGGATGCCGGCCCCTTGTCTGCAGGCGGGAGACATGCCGTTATGATAGGCGCCTATCGTTTTCCGGACTCTCCCCATGCTCGTGCTGTTCTCGCAAACCCTGGGCATCACCGCACCGGTGTTCGCCATGCTGTTTCTCGGCGTTCTGCTGCGGCGCCTCGGTTGGATCGACGTCGCCTTCATCAACACGGCCTCGGAGCTGGTGTTCAAGGGCACCATGCCGACCATGCTGTTCCTCTCGATTCTCCAGGCGGATCTGGAGACGGCACTGCAGCCGGCGGTGCTCGGCTATTTCGCCCTCGCTTCCCTGGGCGGTTTTCTGCTCGCCTGGGCCTGGTCGCTGTGGCGCTGCCCACGGGCCGATCGCGGTGTCTATGTCCAGGGAGCGTTTCGCGGCAACAACGGCATCGTTGGTCTGGCCCTGGCCACCAGCATGTACGGCGACTATGGCCTGTCCCTCGGCGGGGTGCTGGCCGGCGCGGTGATCCTGGTCTACAACACACT
Source organism: Azotobacter armeniacus (assembly GCF_054779355.1). Lineage (NCBI taxonomy): Bacteria > Pseudomonadati > Pseudomonadota > Gammaproteobacteria > Pseudomonadales > Pseudomonadaceae > Azotobacter > Azotobacter armeniacus. The sequence continues at coordinate 73,107 of NZ_BAAGYK010000003.1, read as the reverse complement.
CGCCTCGGTGGTGCTGGCGTTCTACAGCCCACATGCCAAGACCGACCCCTGGAGCCTTGCCAAGAGCGTTCTCGGCAATCCGCTGATCATCGGCGTGCTGGCGGCGCTCCCGTTCGCCTATTGGCATGTCGGCCTGCCGGCCTGGCTGCTCACCTCCGGCGACTATTTCGCGCAGATGACCCTGCCGCTGGCGCTGATCTGCATCGGCGGCACCATTTCCCTCGCGGCCCTGCGCGAGAGTGGCAATGTGGCATTCAGCGCTAGTCTGCTGAAGATGGTCTGGCTGCCGCTGCTGTTGACCCTTGGCGCCTGGCTGTGCGGCTTTCGTGGCGCCGAGCTGGGCATCCTCTACCTGTATTTCGCCAGCCCGACCGCCGCAGCCAGCTTTGTCATGGCCAAGGCAGTGGGCGGCAATCACCAGCTGGCAGGGGGGATCGTGGTGATCACCACGCTGCTGGCGGCGATTACCATCAATATCGGCATCTTTCTTCTGCAATGGCTCGGTTGGATCTGAGCGCACCGGGATGCCTTCAGGAATTCCGATGCCAGGAGCGGGCAGCCACCACCAGCAGGGTCACCGCGGTCAGTGGCAGGGCATACCAGACCAGCGCATTGTGCAGCAGGGCGACAGCGGAGGCGCCGGTGGCGAACAGCACCTGGTAGGCGCCGTAGGCCAGGTAATAGCAGAAGAAAAGCAGCCCCTCCCAGCGGTTGATGCGGTAGCCGGTGAAGAAGATCGGCAGGCAGGCCACGGCCACCGCGACCATCACCGGGTAGTCGAAGGCCAGGGCGTTGGGCGACACACCGACCGGGCTGGGCGAGACCAGCGCGGCCAGGCCGAGGACAGCGAACACGTTAAAAATGTTACTGCCGACAATGTTGCCCACGGCAATGTCGCGCTCGCCCTTGAAGGCGGCCATCACCGAGGTGGCCAGCTCCGGCAGTGAGGTGCCGACGGCGACGATGGTCAGGCCGATCACCAGTTCCGACAGGCCGAGGGCGCGGGCCAGGGTCACCGCGGCGTCGACCAGCAGGTTGGAGCCCCAGACCAGCAGGGCCAGGCCCAGAAGGACGAACGCCAGGTGGATGAAGATAGCTGACCGGCCTTCCATCTTCTCGCCGTACTCCAGGTCGAATTCGTTGCTCTCGTCGGTGGCTTGGGAACGTAGGGCGCTGCGCACCTGGAAGGCGATATAGCTCAGGATGCCGCCGAACAGCAGCACGCCGTCCAGGCGGCCGTAGCTCTGGTCGATGGCCAGCAGCCATGCCAGCAGGCTGGCGCCGATCATGATCGGTACGTCGAGGCGGATCAGCTGGCGCGAAACCCGCAGAGGAATGACCAGCGCTGACAGGCCGAGGATCATCAGCACGTTGAAGATATTGCTGCCGAGGGCGTTGCCCACCGCGATATCGCCCTGCCCGCCACTGGCCGACTGCACGCTGACCGCCATTTCCGGGGCGCTGGTGCCGAAGGCGACCACGGTCAGGCCGATGACCAGTGGCGGGATGCCGAAGCGCGCGGCCAGGCGGGCGGCGCCGCGCACCAGCGCCTCGGCACCGGCGACCAGCAGAGCCAGGCCGGCGATCAGGTAGGCGAATGTCATCAGGGTCATCCAAAGCTCCTTGGGCGCCGTTCCCCGGCACCGATCCTCTTCAATTGTCGAGACGTTCCAGGCGCACGGGAACCACGCCGTCGGGCAGTATGCCCAGCCGCTGGGCGGCTTCGTGGGACAGATCGATGATCCGCCCGCGGACCGCGGGGCCGCGATCGTTGATGCGCACCACCACGCTGCGCTGGTTTTCCAGATTGGTCACCCGTACCCGAGTGCCGAACGGCAGGCTGCGGTGGGCGGCGGTGAGGGCGTTGCGGTTGAAGCGTTCGCCGCTGGCGGTGAGTTCGCCGTGTTCCTGGTAGTAGGAGGCTTTGCCCTCGGCCATGTAGCTAGCGGGCTTGACGACCCCTAGGCTGGGCGGAGGTTTTGAGCCGTTGCGTTCGGGCGGCTGCTCGGGGCAGCCGGCGAGCAGGGCAAGAAGGGGGGCGAGCAGCAGTATGCGTCGCATGGTCGAGGCTCCAGAAAGCGTAACGCCGGGCGGACCCGGCGTCGTCGTGTGGCTTACTGTTCGAGCTTCTTCTTCAGCAGGTCGTTCACCTGGCCGGGGTTGGCTTTGCCCTTGGAGGCCTTCATCGCCTGGCCGACGAAAAAGCCGAACATCTTGGCGCGCTTGGCTTCGTCGGAGGCGCGGTACTGCTCGACCTGGGCGGCGTTGGCAGCCAGCACTTCATCCAGCATAGCCTCGATGGCGCCGGAGTCAGTGACCTGCTTCAGGCCCTTCTGCTCGATGATCGCGTCGGCGCTGGCGCCTTCGCCGGTGGCCAGGGCCTCGAACACCATCTTGGCGATCTTGCCGGAGATGGTGTTGTCCTGGAGGCGCTGGATCAGGCCGCCGAGCTGCGCGGCGGACACCGGCGACTGCTCGATCTCCAGGCCCTCCTTGTTGAGCAGGCTGGACAGCTCACCCATCACCCAGTTGGCCGCCAGCTTGGCATCGCCGCAGACCTTCTGCACTTCCTCGAAGTAGTCGGCCAACTCGCGGCTGGCGGACAGCACGCTGGCGTCGTAGGTGGACAGGCCGAATTCACGCTCGAAGCGTTCGCGCTTCTGCACTGGCAGTTCCGGCAGGCCGGCACGCACTTCATCGAGGAAGCTTTGCTCGATCACCACCGGCAGCAGGTCGGGACAGGGGAAGTAGCGGTAATCGTTGGCTTCTTCCTTGCTGCGCATGGCGCGGGTCTCGTCCTTGTTCGGGTCGTACAGGCGGGTTTCCTGGACCACCTTGCCACCGTCCTCGATCAACTCGATCTGCCGCTGGACCTCGTGGTTGATCGCCTTCTCGATGAAGCGGAAGGAGTTGACGTTCTTGATCTCGGCGCGGGTGCCAAAGGCTTCCTGACCCTTGGGGCGCACCGAGACGTTGCAGTCGCAGCGCAGCGAGCCCTCGGCCATGTTGCCGTCACAGATCCCGAGATAACGGACCAGTGCGTGGATGGCTTTGACGTAGGCCACCGCTTCCTTGGCGCTGCGGATGTCCGGCTCGGAGACGATCTCCAGGAGCGGCGTGCCGGCCCGGTTTAGGTCGATGCCCGTCATGCCGTGGAAGTCTTCGTGCAGGCTCTTGCCGGCGTCCTCCTCCAGGTGCGCGCGGGTGATGCCGATGCGCTTGACCGTGCCGTCCTCCAGGGTGATGTCCAGGTGGCCCTTACCGACGATGGGCTTGTCCATCTGGCTGGTCTGGTAGCCCTTGGGCAGGTCCGGATAGAAGTAGTTCTTGCGGGCGAAGACGTTGGTGTGGCCGATCTGCGCCTCGATGGCCAGACCGAACCTGACCGCCATGCGCACGGCCTCCTCGTTGAGCACCGGCAGAGTGCCGGGCATGCCGAGGTCGACCAGGCTGGCCTGGGTGTTGGGCTCGGCGCCGAAGGTGGTGGCGCTGCCGGAGAAGATCTTCGAGCGGGTGGCGAGCTGTGCGTGGATTTCCAGCCCGATCACGGTTTCCCATTGCATGTGCGTATCCTCAGAAGCCTTCCGGAGCCTTTTGGTGCCAGTCGGTCGCCTGCTGGTACTGGTGGGCGACGTTGAGCAGGCGGCCTTCCTGGAAGTAGGGCGCGAGCAGTTGCACGCCCACCGGCAGGCCGTCGACGAAGCCGGCCGGCATGGAGAGGCCGGGAATGCCGGCGAGGTTGGCGGTGATGGTGTAGATATCCTCCAGGTAGGCGGCGACCGGGTCGTTGCTTTTCTCGCCGAGCTTCCAGGCCGGGTTCGGGGTGGTCGGGCCGAGGATCACGTCCACCTCCTGGAAGGCGCCGATGAAGTCGCTGCGGATCAGCCGGCGGATCTTCTGCGCCTTGAGGTAGTAGGCGTCGTAATAGCCGGCGGAGAGGGCATAGGTACCGACCATGATGCGTCGCTTGACCTCTGCGCCGAAGCCTTCGCCGCGCGAACGCTTGTACAGGTCCTCGAGGTTCTGCGGGTTTTCGCAGCGGTAGCCGAAGCGCACGCCGTCGAAGCGCGACAGATTGGAAGAAGCCTCGGCCGGGGCGATCACGTAATAGGCGGGAATCGCATGCTGCATGTTGGGCAGGCCGATTTCCCTGACCGTGGCGCCGAGCTTCTTCAGTTCCTCGACGCAAGCCATGACCGCATCGGACAGGCGCGGGTCGAGGCCGGCGCCGAAGTATTCCCGCGGTAGGCCGATGCGCAGGCCGGTCAGCGGCTGGTTCAGCGCGGCCAGGTAGTCATCGACCGGCGCATCGACGCAGGTGGAGTCCTTCGGGTCGAAGCCGGCCATGGCGCCGAGCAGCAGGGCGCAGTCCTCGGCGGTGCGCGCCAGCGGGCCGCCCTGGTCGAGGCTGGAGGCGTAGGCGATCATGCCCCAGCGCGAGACGCGGCCGTAGGTGGGCTTGATCCCGGTGAGGTTGGTCAGCGCGGCCGGCTGACGGATCGAGCCACCGGTGTCGGTGCCGGTGGCGGCCGGCAGCAAGCGCGCGGCCACGGCGGCGGCGGAGCCGCCGGAGGAACCGCCGGGCACGCATTCCGGGTTCCAGGGGTTCTTCACTGCTCCGTAATGGCTGGATTCGCTGGACGAGCCCATGGCGAACTCGTCCATGTTCAGCTTGCCGAGGCTCACGCAACCCGCCGCGGCGAGCCTCTCCACCACGGTGGCGTCATAGGGCGCGACGAAGTTGTCGAGGATCTTCGAGGCGCAGCTGGTGCGCACACCGCGGGTGCAGAACAGGTCCTTGTGGGCGATCGGCGCGCCGAGCAGGGCGCCGCTCTCACCGGCGGAGCGGCGGGCGTCGGCGGCCTGGGCCTGGGCGCGGGCCTGGTCGGCGGTGACTGTGATGAAGCTGTTGAGCTGCGGGTCGAGCTCGCTGATGCGGGTCAGCAGGGCCTCGGTCAGCTCGACGGAGGAGAAGTCCTTGGCGGCCAGGCCGCGGGCGATTTGTGCCAGAGTCAGTCGATGCATCACTCGATCACCTTGGGAACCAGATACAGGCCGTTCTCCACGGCCGGGGCGATGGCCTGGTAGGCGTCGCGGTGGTTGCTTTCGGTGACCTCGTCCAGTCGCAGGCGCTGGGTGGCCTCCAGGGGGTGGGCCAGGGGCTCGATACCATGGGTGTCGACCGCTTGCATCCGGTCGATCAGGCCGAGGATGTCATTCAGGGTCTCGGTGGTACGTGGGATCTCGGTCTCATCCAGCCCCAGGCGGGCCAGATGGGCGATTTTTTCCACGTCGGAGCGTTCAAGCGCCATCGGGGTTCTCCAGGAAAAACAGGCAGCCGGCCGCTGATGGAGGGCCCGGGAACCGGGTCCCCGGGCGGGTGGTCAATAGACCGTGTTTGTTGGCCTTGCGAGCTGCTGAAAACGGGGAATTTAGCACAGTAGGCGCCTTGCCCAAAATCCCTGCCATTGTTAGAGTTTGCGCTCTTTTTTACCCATGCTTCGCCTCAGGGTTCCTGTCAATGTTCAAGAAACTCCGTGGCATGTTTTCCAGCGATCTGTCGATCGATCTGGGGACTGCCAACACCCTCATCTATGTGCGTGAGCGAGGCATCGTCCTGAACGAGCCGTCCGTGGTCGCCATCCGCACGCACGGCAACCAGAAGAGCGTCGTGGCGGTTGGGACCGAAGCCAAGCGCATGTTGGGACGAACCCCGGGTAACATTACCGCGATCCGCCCGATGAAGGACGGCGTGATCGCCGACTTCAGCGTTTGCGAGAAGATGCTGCAGTATTTCATCAACAAGGTGCATGAAAGCAGCTTCCTGCAACCCAGCCCGCGCGTGCTGATCTGCGTGCCCTGCAAGTCGACCCAGGTCGAGCGTCGCGCCATCCGCGAATCGGCACTGGGCGCCGGTGCCCGTGAAGTATTCCTTATCGAGGAGCCGATGGCGGCGGCCATCGGCGCCGGCCTGCCGGTGGATGAGGCGCATGGCTCGATGGTGGTGGACATTGGCGGCGGCACCACCGAGATCGCCCTGATCTCTCTGAACGGCGTGGTCTATGCCGAGTCGGTACGGGTCGGCGGCGACCGCTTTGACGAATCCATCGTCACCTATGTACGGCGCAACTACGGCAGCCTGATCGGCGAAGCCACCGCCGAGCGCATCAAGCAGGAAATCGGCAGCGCCTGGCCGGGCAGCGAGGTGCGCGAGATCGACGTGCGTGGTCGCAACCTGGCCGAAGGCGTGCCGCGCAGCTTCACCCTCAACTCCAATGAGGTGCTGGATGCGATCCAGGAGTCCCTGACGGCCATCGTCCAGTCGGTGAGGAGTGCCTTGGAGCAGTCCCCGCCGGAGCTGGCTGCGGACATTGCCGAACGCGGCTTGGTGCTGACCGGCGGTGGCGCCCTGTTGCGCGACCTGGACAAGCTGCTGGCCCAGGAAACCGGACTGCCGGTGATCGTCGCCGAGGATCCGCTGACCTGTGTGGCGCGCGGCTGCGGCCGGGCGCTGGAAATGATCGACAGCCACCGTATGGATCTGCTCTCCACCGAGTGAGCCACAGGGGCGCAGGCTTCGGGCTGCACGCCGAACGCGACGCCTGGCGCCGTTTTGGGCGCGTGGCTGACGATTGAGGCTTGTAGTCGCGAGGAACCCGCTATCAAACTGCTCTTCAGCAAAGGGCCTTCGCTCGTGGCGCGCCTGCTGGTGCTGGCGGTGCTTGCCGCCACGCTGATGGTGGTGGATGCCCGTTTCGACACCCTCAGGCCGGTACGCAGCCAACTGGGGCTGGTGCTGACCCCCTTCTACTGGCTAGCCGATCTGCCGGTGCGCATCTGGGGTGGCATCAACCAGCAGTTCAGCAGCCGCAGCGAACTGCTGGCGGAAAACGAGAAGCTCAAGGCAGAGGCCCTGCTGATGCAGCGCCGTCTGCAGAAGCTGGCGGCGCTGACCGAGCAGAACGTGCGCCTGCGCGAACTGCTCAACTCCGCGGCGCTGGTGGACGAGAAGGTGCTGGTCGGCGAGCTGATCGGCATCGACCCCAATCCTTTTACCCATCGCATCCTGATCGACAAGGGCGAGCGGGACGGTGTATTTCTCGGCCAGCCGGTGCTTGATGCCCGCGGCCTGATGGGGCAGGTGGTGGAGGTCATGCCCTACACTGCGCGGGTGCTGCTGCTCACCGATACTACCCACAGCATCCCGGTGCAGGTCAACCGTAACGGCCTGCGCGCCATTGCCGTCGGTACTGGCAATCCGGAGCGTCTGGAGCTGCGCCATGTCGCCGATACCGCCGATATCAAGGAGGGTGACCTGCTGGTCAGCTCCGGCATGGGGCAGCGCTTTCCCGCCGGCTACCCGGTGGCCGTGGTGAACGAGGTGATCCACGACTCCGGGCAGCCGTTCGCCATTGTCCGCGCCGTGCCCACGGCGGCCCTCAACCGTACCCGCTACATGCTGATGGTGTTCAGCGATCTGCGCTCGCCGGAGCAGCGTGCCAGCGAGGCGGCCCAGGCTCAGGAGGCGCACGACCGTCAGCTTGCCGAGCAGGCGAAGAGTCAGGCGCCGCAACCCGCTGCGGAAGCCACGCCGTCTCCCGCCCCCCCGGCGGCACAATCGCGGCCGGCTCCGGCGGGCGCAGGCGGGACGCGCTGATGGGCGAGCACAATGGTTGGCTGATCTGGGCCAGCTACCTGGCGGGCTTGCTGCTTAGCGTGGCGCCCATGCCGGGCTTCATGGAGATCGGCCGGCCGCTGTGGCTGGCGATGTTCATCACCTACTGGATTCTGGCCTTGCCGCAGCGGGTCAGCATGACCCTGACCTGGCTGCTGGGGCTGGCGATGGACGTACTCTACGGCGTTCTGCTCGGGCAGCATGCGCTGACCCTGACGCTGATTGCCTTTCTGATGATGACGTTGCAACAGCGTGTCCGCATGTTTCCGCTGTGGCAACAGAGTCTGGTCCTGCTGGTAGTCTTCGGTCTGGCCCAACTGGTGCAGCTCTGGCTCAATGCGCTGGCCGGCAACCGCCCGCCGACTCTGGCCTTCCTGCTGCCGGCACTGGTCAGTGCCTTGCTCTGGCCCTGGGTATTCACTGCCCTGCGCAGCCTCCGATTGCGCTTCAATGTCAATTAACCCCTGTCCCCGGCGAGACGGTGGGCAGGTCTTCAGACAGAGGGAAATCGCATGGTCGCCACGCTCTACCTGGCTTCAGGCTCGCCCCGCCGGCGCGAGCTGCTGACGCAGATCGGCGTGCCTTTCGTTCCGCTCGCCATGGTCATCGACGAGACTCCCGCGCCGGACGAGACGCCGGCAGCCTATGTCGAGCGCTTGGCGCGCGACAAGGCGGCGGCCGGCCTGGCCAGCCTCGCCGCCGATCGGCAGGCGGTGGTGCTCGGCGCGGATACCACGGTGGTGCTGGACGGGCGCATCCTCGGCAAGCCAGGGGATCGCGCCGAGGCGCTGGCCATGCTGCAGGCCCTCGGCGGACGCGAGCACGAGGTGCTGACCGCGGTGGCCCTGGCCGCTGCCGGGCGCTGCGCGGCGCGGGTGGTCCGCAGCCGGGTGGCCTTCCGGCCGCTCGACGCCGCGGAGGCCGAGGCCTACTGGGCAACCGGGGAGCCGCTGGACAAGGCCGGCGGCTACGCCATCCAGGGCTTTGCCGCGGTGCTCGTCAGCCATCTCGAGGGCAGCTATTCGGCGGTGGTCGGCCTGCCGCTCTGTGAAACTGCGCAACTGCTGGCCGAGTTCGGCATTCCGTGCTGGCAACCACAATGACAAGGCGCTTGAGCAGGCAAGCTGCGCCCAGCTTCGGGAATATGCAATGAGCGAAGAAATTCTGATCAATATCACGCCGATGGAGTCACGCGTGGCGGTGGTGGAGAACGGCGTGCTGCAGGAGGTGCACGTCGAGCGCACCCAGCGCCGCGGCATCGTCGGCAACATCTACAAGGGCAGGGTGGTGCGGGTGCTGCCGGGCATGCAGGCGGCCTTCGTCGACATCGGCCTGGAGCGTGCCGCGTTCATCCATGCCGCGGAGATTTCGACCCGCGAGGGCAGCGCGGTGGAGAACATCGCGGCCCTGGTGCAGGAGGGGCAGAGCCTGGTAGTGCAGGTCACCAAGGATCCGATCGGCAGCAAGGGGGCCCGACTGACCACGCATCTGTCGATTCCCTCCCGCTACCTGGTCTACATGCCGCGCACCCGCCACGTCGGCATCTCCCTGAAGATCGAGGAGGAGGCCGAGCGCGAGCGCCTCAAGCAGGTGGTCGCCGACTGTGTGGCCAGCGAGGGGATCGAGCACGAGGGCGGCTTCATCCTGCGCACTGCCGCCGAAGGTGCCGGCGCCGACGAGATCCTCGCGGACATCCGCTATCTGCGCCGCCTGTGGGACCAGATCGCCGGGCAGATGCAGACCGTCGGCGCGCCGACGGTGATCTACGAGGATCTCAGCCTGGCCCTGCGCACCCTGCGTGACCTGGTCAGCCCGCGCATCGAGAAGATCCGCATCGATTCGCGGGAAACTTTCCAGAAGGTCTCGCAGTTCGTCGCCGAACTGATGCCGGAGATCGCTGATCACCTCGAGCACTATCCCGGCGAGCGCCCCATCTTCGACCTGTACGGGGTTGAGGACGAGATCCAGAGGGCCCTGGAGCGCAAGGTGATGCTCAAGTCCGGCGGCTATCTGATCATCGACCCTGCCGAGGCGATGACCACCATCGACGTCAATACCGGTGCCTTCGTCGGCCACCGCACCCTGGAAGAGACCATCTTCAAGACCAACCTCGAGGCGGCCACCGCAATCGCCCGCCAACTGCGCCTGCGCAACCTGGGCGGGATCATCATCATCGATTTCATCGACATGGAAGATGAGGAGCACCAGCGTCAGGTACTGCGCACCCTGGAGAAGCAGCTGGAGCGCGACCACGCCAAGACCAACATCATCGGCATCACCGTGCTGGGGCTGGTGCAGATGACCCGCAAACGTACCCGTGAAAGCCTCGAGCAGGTGCTCTGCGAGCCCTGCAGCTGCTGTCAGGGGCGCGGCAAGCTGAAGACCGCGGAAACCATCTGCTACGAGATCTTCCGCGAGATCCTCCGAGAGGCCCGCGCCTACCAGGCCGAGGGTTACCTGGTACTGGCCAACCAGAAGGTGGTCGATCGGCTGCTCGACGAGGAGTCGGGCAACGTCGCCGATCTCGAGGCCTTCATCGGCCGCCCCATCAAGTTCCAGGTGGAGGGCACCTATTCCCAGGAGCAGTACGATGTTGTCCTGCTGTAAGCCCTGACCATGCCGCAACTCTCCCGCCTGCTTGCGGTCGGCCTGCGCCTCCTGTTCTGGCTCGGCTTCCTGGGCCTGATGCTGCTGGCACTGGGCATCAGCCTCGGCCGCCAGCTGGCGCCGCTGGTCGCCGATACGCGTCTCGAGGTTCAGGCGCGGGTTCGCGACGTACTGGACATGCCGGTGGCCATCCGTGCTCTGGAGGGACAGTGGACCGCCTTGGCGCCGCGGTTGTTGGCGCGCGATGTGACGATCGGCGAGGGCGCCGACGCGCTGCATCTGGCGCGGGTTCAGGTGCGTCTTGATCTGCTGCGCACTCTGCTGGCCCGCGAGTTGCGCGTCGCTGCGCTGGAGGTGGAGGGCGTGAGCTTCGCCCTGGCGCAGGATGCCGAGGGACGCTGGACCCTGGAGGGCGCGCCGGCACGCGATCGGCAGCGGCCGTTCAATCCGGACCTGACGCTGCGCACCTTGGAACGGATCGATCACCTGTCGCTGCTGGACAGCCAGATCACCTTCGCCCCCCACGGACAGGCGCCCTTCGCGCTCCAGAACGTTGACCTCACGCTGCGCAGCGACGGCTGGCAGCAGCGCCTCGACGGTCGCCTGAGCCTGCCCGACGGTCAGCCGCTGCAGTGGAGCCTGCAGGGCCAACTGGCCGACGAGGGCTGGCGGCAGAGTCCCGCCGAGCTCTACGTCAGCCTGCCGCAGAGCGACTGGGCGGGCTGGGTGCCGCGCAGTCTGGTCGGCGACTGGCACATCGAGCGGCTGCAGGCCGGTGGCGAGTTCTGGCTGTCCTGGGCCGAGGGCCGCCTGCAGCGTGCGGCGACCCGCCTGCAGGCGCCCGAGCTGCGTGTCCATCGTGCCGGGCAGGCGCCGGCTGGGGTGCGGGACCTGGCGCTGAGCGGCCATTTCCTGCGCGACGGCGAGGATTTCCGCGCGTTGCTCGACTCCCTGGCGGTCGACTTCGGTGCGGCTCGCTGGGAGGGCGTGCAGATCGCGCTCGAAAACCAGGCTGCGACCGATGCGCCCAGCACCTGGACACTGACCGCCAACCACCTCGATCTGACCCCGCTGATGCCGCTGGTGCAGTCCCTGGCGCCGCTGCCGGAGGTCGCCGAAACCGCCCTGACGGCGTTGCGGCCGCGCGGCACCCTGCGCAACCTGCGGCTGGACTACCGGCCGCAGGCCGAGGGCGGCCAGCGCCTCGCCTATGCGACCAATCTCGAGGGCGTGGCCTTCGATGCCTGGCATGGCGCGCCGGCGGCGGACAACGTTAGCGGCAGCGTCAGCGGCGATCTGGCCGGCGGCGAGCTGCGCCTCAACGGCAAAGATGTCGCACTGCATCTCGCGCGATTGTTCCCCCGCCCCTGGCGCTACCGGCATGCCGCCGGGCGGCTGTTCTGGCAGATCGACGAGCAGGGCGTGACCCTGCGCAGTCCCTATGTGCAGACGGACGGGGAGGAGGGCCACGCCGTCGGCGACTTCCTGATCCGCCTGCGCCGCGATCCTGTGGAAGAGGACTACATGGACCTGCGCGTCGGCCTGCGCGACGGCGATGCCCGTTACGCCGAGAAATACCTGCCGACCCTCTCATCCGGATTGTCGCCGCAGTTGGCCGAGTGGCTGAAGACCTCGATCCGTGCCGGCCGCGTGGACGAAGGCTATTTCCTCTATCAGGGTTCGCTGAGCAAGGGAGCAGAGGACGCGGCGCGCAGCCTCGGCCTGTTCTTCAAGGTGCGCGATGGTGAACTGGCCTATCAGCCGGGTTGGCCGGAGCTGCGCGAGGCGCAGGGCGAGGTCTTCGTTGAGGACAGTGGCGTGCGCGTGGCCCTGACTGGGGGGCGGGTGCTGGACAGCCGGCTGAAGTCGGCCAGGGCCGAGATTCCCCCGGCCAAGGACGGGGTGCCGCGGCTGCAGCTGGAAGGCGAGCTCGAGGGCAGTGTCGGCGATGGTCTGCGCATTCTTCAGGAGGCGCCGCTGGAGACCGCCGAAATCTTCGCCGGTTGGACGGGCGAGGGGCCGCTGCAGGGGCGACTCAAGCTGGACATCCCGCTGCGCCGGGAGGCGGAGCGGCCATCGCGCGTGCTGGTGGAGCTGCGTACCGAGGGCGCTCGGCTGCGAATGGCCCAGCCGAACCTGCAGCTGAGCCGCCTGCAGGGGGCTTTTACCTACGACACGGCGCAGGGGCTCAGCGCGCCGGAGATCCGCGCCGAGGTGTTCGGCCGGCCGGTGCGCGGCCGGGCCCTTGCCGAGGGAGGCAACGGCAAGGCGCGGACCCGCATCCAGGCAGATGGGCAGGTGTCCTCGGCGTCCCTCGCCGAGTGGCTGCAGGTGCGTCAGCGCCTGCCGCTTTCCGGCCAGTTGCCCTATCGCCTCGAACTGGTGCTGGATGGCGCGAACAGCTGGCTGCAGGTCGACTCCACGTTGCGCGGTCTGCGCATCGATCTGCCAGAGCCGTTCGGCAAGTCGGCCCGGGAATCCCGCCAAACGCGATGGCACATGACCCTGGACGGTGCAGAGCGCCGCTACCGACTGGACTACGCCGGTCTGGCCAGCCTGGCCCTGGCGGCGCCGGAGGGAAGGCTCGACGCCGGTCGTGGCGAGTTGCTGCTGGGCGGTGGGCGGGCACGGCTGCCGGCGACGCAAGGCCTGTGGCTGCGCGGCCGGGTCGCTACCCTGGACTGGGATGCCTGGCAGGCGGCCTTGGCGCCCCTGGCCGGCCAGGGGACTTCGCAGGTCGGCCTGCTGCGGGGCGCCGAGCTGGATATCGGCAGTTTTCAGGGCTTCGGCACCACTCTAAGTCCGCTCGGGGCACGGCTGACGTCTACCCGGGCCGGCTGGGGCCTGCAGCTGGATGGCCCGCAGATCAGGGGGCGCATCGCCATCCCGACGGCGGCCAAGGCACCGATCGGTATCGAGCTGGCCTATCTGCAGTTGCCGGCCGCCACGAGCGGCGCGACCACCGCCGCCACGGATCCTCTGCTGGCGGTCGACCCGCGGAAGATTCCGGCGCTGGATGTGCGCATCGCCCGTCTGCAGCAGGGCGTCGAGCTGCTCGGAGCTTGGTCGCTGAAGGCGCGGCCGCGTCCCGATGGGGTGCACTTCAGCGACCTGGATCTGGACCTCAAGGGCCTGCGGGTGCTCGGCAGCGCCGGCTGGCGGGGACTGCCCGGCGCCACCCGCAGCTGGTTCCGGGGGCGCCTGCAGGGCGGCGATCTCGCCGATGTGCTGCTCGCCTGGGGCTTCGCGCCGAGCGCGACCAGCGAAGAGTTCCGCGTGGATATCGATGGCAGCTGGCCGGGATCGCCGGCGGCCCTGGCCATGCAGCGCTATACGGGCAGCTTCGACATCAGCCTGAGCAAGGGGCAGTTCCGCGAGGTGGAGGGGGCGGCCTCGGCGCTGCGGGTGTTCGGCCTGCTCAACTTCAACGCTATTGGCCGCCGGCTGCGTCTGGACTTCTCCGACCTGTTCGGCAAGGGGCTGAGCTACGACCAGGTCAAGGGGCTGGTCGAGGGGCGCAACGGGGTCTACAGGACGGAAATCCCGCTGACCCTCACCGGTCCGTCGAGCAATCTCGAGTTGGACGGACGCCTCAACCTGCCCGGCGACAGCATCGATGCCAAACTGCTGGTCACCCTGCCGATCACCAACAACCTGCCGCTCGCCGCCCTGCTGGTCGGCGCGCCGGCGGTCGGCGGGGCGCTGTTCGTCGTCGACAAGCTGCTTGGCAATCGCGTAGCGCGTTTCGCCAGCGTGCAGTACCGCGTCCAGGGTGATTGGCGAGAGCCTAGAATTACCTTCGATAAGCCCTTCGAGAAGCCGCGCTAGCTGGAAAGAGGGTTGCAGTAGGCGGCGAAGTGCGAGAGCTTGGGGGGCGAAGCCGGGAAAAAGCGGAGAGAGTCAATGAGCGTGGCGGTACTGCAGATGGTCAGTCAGGACGATGTGTCGGCCAACCTCGCGACCGCGCGCCGCCTGCTCGAACAGGCGGCCACTGACGGGGCTCGCCTTGCCGTCCTGCCGGAGAACTTCGCCGCTATGGGTCGGCGCGACAGCGCCACCCTGGGCCGCGCCGAGGCGGAGGGGCGCGGCCCGGTGCTGCCCTGCCTGTGCCAGGCGGCCCGCGACTTCGGCCTGTGGATAGTCGCAGGTACCCTGCCGTTGCCGCCGGCTGGCCGGCCGCAGGCCAAGGCCCATGCCTGTTCCTTGCTGTTCGACGCCCACGGCGAGCAGGTGGCGCGTTACGACAAGCTGCACCTGTTCGATGTGGACGTGGCGGACCAGCGCGGGCGCTACCGCGAGTCGGACGACTATGCCCACGGTGAACGGGTCGTGGTGGTGGATACTCCGGTCGGCCGCCTCGGTCTGACGGTCTGCTACGATCTGCGCTTTCCCGAACTCTATGGCGCCCTGCGCGACGCCGGAGCTGAGCTGATCAGCGTCCCCTCGGCCTTCACCGCGGTGACCGGCGCCGCCCACTGGCATGTGCTGGTGCGCGCGCGGGCGCTGGAAACCCAGTGCTATCTGCTGGCGGCCGCCCAGGGCGGTCGGCATCCCGGCCCTCGGGAGACCTATGGCCATTCGGCCATCGTCGATCCCTGGGGGCGGCTGCTGGCCGAACAGGCCAACGGTGAGTGCGTGCTGCTGGCCAGCCGCGATGCCGGCGAGCAGGCGGCGATCCGTCAGCGTATGCCGGTGCACCGCCATCGGCGATTTTCAGTGTCGACCGTGCCGCGGCCGGTCGAAATGGAGTGAATATGAGCAAGTTGTTGTTACCTGTCAGCCAGCAGCTGCTGAGCCCCGGTGGTCTGGATCTCGATGCTTTGCCGGCGCTGCTCGGCGAACTGGCCGGCCCCGGCATCGACGCGGCCGACCTGTACTTCCAGAGCCAGATGTCCGAGTCCTGGGTGCTGGAGGACAGCATCGTCAAGGAGGGCAGCTTCCATCTCGACCAGGGCGTCGGCGTGCGCGCCCAGTCCGGCGAGAAGACCGGGTTCGCCTACAGCAATGCGATCACCGCCGAGGCGCTGCGCCAGGCTGCCCAGGCGGCCCGCTCGATCGCTCGTGCCGGACAGCTGGGCCACGTGCAGGCCTTCGCCGCTGCCGAGATGACGCGTCTCTATGCGCCGGGCAATCCGCTGGAGGTGATCGACCGGGCAGAGAAGGTCGAGCTGCTCAAGCGCATCGATGCCGCCACCCGGGCGCTGGATCCACGCATCAAGCAGGTCACGGTGAGCCTGGCCGGGGTCTGGGAGCACATCCTGATCGCCGCCAGCGATGGCAGCCTGGGGGCCGACGTACGCCCGCTGGTGCGTTTCAACGTCAGTGTCATCGTCGAGCAGAACGGCCGCCGCGAGCGCGGTGGACAGGGCGGTGGCGGACGTACCGACTACCGCTTCTTCCTCGACGAGGATCGCGCTATGGGCTATGCCCGCGAGGCGGTGCGCCAGGCGCTGGTCAATCTCGAGACGATTCCGGCGCCGGCCGGCACGCTGCCGGTGGTGCTCGGTCCGGGCTGGTCCGGCGTGCTGCTGCATGAAGCGGTCGGTCACGGTCTGGAGGGCGACTTCAACCGCAAGGGCAGCTCGGCCTATAGCGGGCGGGTCGGCGAGCGGGTAGCTTCCAGCCTGTGCACCATCGTCGACGACGGCACTCTGGCCGAGCGCCGCGGTTCGCTCAGCCTGGACGACGAGGGCACGCCGACCCAGTGCACCACCCTGATCGAGAACGGCGTGCTGCGGGGCTACATGCAGGACAAGCTGAACGCCCGCCTGATGGGCGTGGCGCCGACCGGCAACGGCCGCCGCGAGTCCTATTCGCACCTGCCGATGCCCCGCATGACCAACACCTACATGCTGGCTGGGCAGAGCGAGCCTGAGGAGATCATCGCTTCGGTGAAGAAGGGGCTCTATTGTGCCAGCCTGGGCGGCGGTCAGGTGGACATCACCAGCGGCAAGTTCGTCTTCTCCACCAGTGAGGCCTATCTGATCGAGGATGGTCGGATCACCACACCGGTCAAGGGCGCGACCCTGATCGGCAACGGTCCGGATGTGATGACCCGGGTCTCCATGGTCGGCAACGACCTGGCGTTGGATAGCGGCGTCGGCACCTGCGGCAAGGACGGCCAGTCGGTTCCGGTGGGCGTCGGCCAGCCGACCCTGAAGATCGATGCGATCACCGTGGGTGGTACCGGCGCCTGAGGCGGGGGCAGGGCGGTCAGCGCTGGCAGGTGGCGCGGCGTGGCGGCCGAGCCGCCCTGTGCAGTCAGCGCAGTCCGCGTTTGCTTTCGTCGAGGTCGCGGATGTACTTGAAGATCTTGCGGCTGGCGGCCGGCGGCTTGTTCTGCTCTGTTTCGTGACGGGCCTGGCGGATCAGGCCGCGCAGGTGCTGGCGGTCGGTGTCCGGGTAGCCGCCGACGAAGGCCTCGAGGGCTTCGTCGCCGCCTTCGAGCAACCGGTCGCGCCAGCGCTCGAGGGCGTGGAAGCGTTCGTTGTACTGGCGGCTGGAGGCGTCCAACTGCTCGAAGAGGGCGAGAATGGCGTCGACGTCTTGGTCGCGCATCAGCTTGCCGATGTACTGGATGTGCCGCTTGCGGGCGATGTGCGCGCTGTGTTTCGGGGCTTCCAGCAGGGCACGGCGCAGGGCGTCGGTCAGCGGCAGGCGGTCGAGCTGCTCGGGCTTGAGCGTGGTCAGTCGCTCGCCGAGCTCCTGCAGGGCATGCAGTTCGCGCTTGACCTGGGATTTGCTCTTCTCTTCAGAGAAGTCTTGGTGAAATTCAGACATGGTGGCGGTCCAGAGATATATGCCGCCATGATAACAGCAGCTCCGGAGCGACTGGCCCGGACCTGACAGGAGTAGTTATGAATCCAGCAGAAATGGTAGGTCCGCAGGCGCTGCCGGAGTTACGGGCCAAGGTCGAGCGGATACTCGCCGAGAGCGAGCGGCAGGGTGCCTCGGCCTGCGAGGTGTCCGTCTCCATCGAGCAGGGCCTGTCCACCACGGTGCGCCAGGGCGAGGTGGAAACCGTCGAGTTCAATCGCGACCAGGGCTTCGGCATCACTCTCTATCTCGGACAGCGCAAGGGCTCGGCGAGCACCTCGGCGACCGGCGAGGAGGCGATCCGGGAAACTGTGGCGGCAGCATTGGCGATCGCCCGGCATGCTTCCGAGGACGACTGCGCCGGCCTGCCAGACGCCGCACTCATGTCTGGCGAACTCCCGGAGCTGGATCTCTTCCACCCCTGGGCGATCAGCCCCGAGCAGGCCATCGAGCGGGCGCTGGAGTGCGAGGCTGCGGCCTTCTCCGCAGATCCGCAGATCCACAACGCCGACGGCACCTCGCTAAACTCGCATCAGGGGTGCCGCGTCTACGGCAACAGCCACGGTTTCATCGGCGGCTATGCCAGCACCCGACACAGCCTCAGCTGCGTGATGATCGCCGAGGGCGAGGGGCAGATGCAGCGCGACTACTGGTATGACGTCAACCGGCGCGGCGAGGCGCTGGCCGATCCGCAGGCGATCGGTCGGCGGGCGGCGGAGCGGGCGGTACGACGTCTTGGCGCGCGGCCGGTGCCGACCTGCGAGGTGCCGGTATTGTTCTCCGCCGAGCTGGCCACCGGACTATTCGGCCATTTCATCGGTGCCATTACCGGCGGCAATCTCTATCGGCACGCATCCTTCCTCGAGGGCGCATTGGGCGAGCAGCTGTTCCCCGAATGGCTGAACCTCGACGAGCGTCCGCACATTCCCCGAGCACTGGGCAGCGCCGCCTTCGATGCTGACGGGCTGCCAACCCGGGCCAAGCATTTCGTCGAGCAGGGCCGGTTGGCCAGCTACGCCTTGGGCACCTATTCGGGACGCAAGCTGGGAATGCCGAGTACGGCCAATGCTGGCGGGGTGCACAACCTGTTCGTCAGCCACGGCGAGGAGGATCAGGCCGCACTGATCCGCCGCATGGGGCGCGGGCTGCTGCTGACCGAGCTGATGGGGCAGGGGCTCAATCTGGTGACCGGCGATTATTCCCGTGGTGCCGGCGGCTTCTGGGTGGAGAATGGTGAGATCCAGTATCCGGTACAGGAGGTAACCATCGCCGGTAACCTGCGCGACATGTTCCGGCAGATCGTCGCGGTGGGCAA
Organism: Azotobacter armeniacus; assembly: GCF_054779355.1. Taxonomy (NCBI): domain Bacteria; kingdom Pseudomonadati; phylum Pseudomonadota; class Gammaproteobacteria; order Pseudomonadales; family Pseudomonadaceae; genus Azotobacter; species Azotobacter armeniacus. The sequence continues at coordinate 54,694 of NZ_BAAGYK010000003.1, read as the reverse complement.
CGATCTGGAGCATCGCAGCAACATTTGCACCGGTTCGGTGCTTGTCGAACGGATGACTCTGGCGGGAAGCTGAGCGAAGTGACGCAGGGTGGACACCTGCCGCCGGGCAGGCCGAGCGGCAGTATTTATTCGTTTTCGTCGAAGCGATTATTGATCAGCTCGACCAGGGCTTCCAGTGCCTCGCAGTCCTGCTCGCCTTCGGTATGCAGGTGAACGGGCGTTCCCTTGCCGGCGGCCAGCATCATGACCGCCATAATGCTTTTGCCGTCGACCAGGTTCTCCGGGGCTCGACCGATGCGCACCGCACAGGCGTAGCGCCCGGCGACCCCGACGAACTTGGCCGCTGCCCGGGCATGCAGCCCAAGCTTATTGATGATGGTGACTTCGCAGGCGGGCATCGCGTTATCCATCCTTCAGCAGAGGTCGCGGTGGCGAACCTGAACGTTCTTGAGTGACTGCTTCAATGCCCGGCCAAGCCGGTTGGCCAGGTAGACCGAGCGGTGATGGCCGCCGGTGCAGCCGATCGCGATGGTGACATAGGCGCGGTTGCTGGCGGCGAAGCGGGGCAGCCATTTCTGCAGATAGGCCTGGATGTCTTGGTACATCTCCTCGACGTCCGGCTGAGCGGCAAGGTAGTCGGCGACCGGTTGATCCAATCCGGAAAAATTGCGTAGATCCGGCTTCCAGTACGGATTGGGCAGGCAGCGCACATCGAACACCAGATCTGCATCCACCGGCATCCCCCGCTTGAAGCCAAAGGATTCGAACAGAAAGGCCGTTCCCGGTTCAGGCTTGTTCAGCAGGCGCAGCTTGAGCGTGTCGCGCAGCTGGTAGAGGTTGAGGTGGGTGGTGTCGATCTTGAGGTCGGCCAGATCCTTGATCGGAGCGAGTAGCCGGCTTTCGTAGCAGATCGCTTCGGCCAGCGAACGGTTCTCGTTGGTCAGCGGATGGCGTCGGCGGGTTTCCGAGAAGCGCTTGAGTAGGGTTTCGTCATCGGCGTCCAGATAGAGCAGGTCGCAGAGGATATAGCGGGTGCGCACCTCTGTCAGCAGTTCGGGGAAGCGTTTCAGCTGGCTGGGCAGGTTGCGTGCGTCAATAGATACCGCGACCTGGGGCTGGATCAGTTCGGTATGCAGCAGCGCCCGTTCGGCCAGTTCGGGGAGCAGGATGGCCGGCAAGTTGTCGATGCAGAAGAAGCCGTTGTCTTCCAGGATATCGAGGGCGGTGCTTTTGCCCGAACCGGAGCGGCCGCTGACGATAATCACGCGCATGATAAGAGTTTTCCGTCGCCAGGAGTGATTACCGAAAGCCGGGCTGCCAATTGCTCGTTCACAGTCGACGAACCTCCGTACTCCTGGACGGAATCCTACTGGCCCTTCTGGGCGTCCGCCACGACCTGGTAAAGGGCTTCGTTGCTCTCGACCTGGCGCAGACGCTCGCGTACCTCGCTGCGATCGAGCATGCTAGCGATCTGGCGAAGCAATTGCAGATGTTCGTCGGTGGCGGCTTCCGGAACCAGCAGGACGAATAGCAGGTCGACCGGAATGCCGTCGATCGCATCGAAATCGATCGGAGCGTCCAGCCGCAGCAGGGCGCTGATCGGGGCGGGGCAACCGGGAAGACGGCAATGGGGGATGGCGATGCCATTGCCAAAGCCAGTCGAACCCAGCTTTTCACGGGCAATCAGGCTCTCGAAAATGGTCTGCTGATCCAGGTCGGGCATCTCGCGAGCGACCAGATTGGCGATGTATTCGAGAGCGCGCTTCTTGCTGCCCCCCGGCACGTTCACCAGGGAGCGGCCGGGAGTCAGGATGTCTTCGAGTCTGATCATAGGGCGGAGGAGTCAGCGGGCCGTAGCGCCCTGCTGGCGTTCAATCTGCTTTTCCTTGTGCTTGATCAGTTGACGGTCAAGCTTGTCGACGAGCAGGTCGATGGCGGCGTACATGTCTTCATGCTCGGCATTAGCGACTACTTCGGCACCGGAGACATGCAGGGTTGCTTCGATCTTCTGCTTGAGCTTTTCGACTGTCATGATCACCTGAACATTGGTGATGCGATCGAAGTGGCGTTCGAGCCGGCTGATCTTCTCCTCGACATAGTTACGTAGGGCGTCGGTCACATCCAGCTGATGTCCACTGATGTTGACTTGCATACCGCTTTCTCCTTATTTCTGTTTTAACGCAGGCTGACGGGCCTGCTACCGGTATACGCTGCTTCGACTAGCCGCTGAAGGGCTGCTGCTGTATCGATGGCTCGGCTCGATCCCGTTACATGAGTCGCTTGCGTTCGCTGGAAGGCGCAATACTGAGCGATTCCCGGTATTTGGCGACTGTGCGGCGAGCCACCTGTATGCCCTGTTCTTCCAGTAAACCAGCGATCTTGCTGTCGCTCAATGGCTTTTTCGGATTTTCCGCGGCAACTAGTTTTTTGATGATGGCGCGGATGGCGGTGGACGAGCACTCACCGCCCTCAGCGGTGCTGACGTGGCTTGAGAAGAAATACTTCAGCTCGTAGATGCCGCGCGGAGTATGCATGTACTTCTGGGTAGTGACCCGGGAGATAGTCGATTCGTGCATGCCAACGGCTTCGGCGATGTCATGCAGCACCAGCGGTTTCATGGCTTCTTCACCATAGTCGAGGAAGCCCCGCTGGTGTTCGACGATCTGCGTGGATACCTTCATCAAGGTCTCGTTGCGGCTCTGCAGGCTCTTGATGAACCAGCGCGCTTCCTGCAGCTGGTTGCGCATGAAGGTGTTGTCGGCGCTGGCATCTGCACGTCTGATGAAGCCGGCGTAATGGGGGTTGATGCGCAGGCGCGGCACTGCTTCCTGGTTGAGCTCCACCAGCCATCGATCATTGTGCTTGCGTACGATGACGTCGGGCACCACGTATTCGGGCTCGCCCGCCTCGATCTGTGCGCCGGGGCGTGGGTTGAGGCTCTGAATCAGTTCGATCACCGGGCGCAGCTCCTCCTCCTTGAGCTTCATGCGCCGCATCAGTTGGGTGAAGTCGCGGTTGCCGAGCAGGTCGAGATAGCTCCCGGCCAGCCGTTGCGCCTCTTCCAGCCAGGGAGTGTCGGCCGGCAGCTGGCGCAGCTGCAGTAGCAGCGATTCTCTGAGATCGCGTGCGGCGACGCCTGCCGGCTCGAACTGCTGGATGCGGCGTAGCACCATTTCCATTTCGTCGAGTTCGATGCCCATCTCCGGGTCCAGGGAGGCGAGGATTTCCTCCAGCGAGGCTTCCAGATAGCCGTCGCTGTTGATGCTGTCGATCAGGGTGACAGCGATCAGGCGGTCGGTGTCCGACATCGGGGCCAGGTTGAGCTGCCAGAATAGGTGGCTCTGCAGGCTTTCGCCCGTAGAGGTACGGGTGGTGAAATCCCACTCGTCATCGTCGTCGCTGCTCGGCAGGCTGCTGGCGCTGGTCTGGTAGATGTCTTCCCAGGCGGTATCCACCGGCAGCTCGCTGGGGATGCGCTCGTGCCAGTCGCCATCCTCCAGGTTGCCGCCGTCCTCGCTGGCGGATGAGCTCTCGTAGCTCTCCTGATAGGAGCCTTGTGCGGCATCCGCTGACTGGTCGCCATGTTCGGCCAGCGTATCCGGGCTGTCGTAGTCCTCAGCTTCTTCCTGACGTTCCAGCATGGGGTTGGAGTCGAGGGCCTCCTGGATTTCCTGCTGAAGATCCAGGGTCGATAGTTGGAGCAGACGGATGGCCTGTTGCAGCTGTGGGGTCATCGTCAGCTGCTGACCCATCTTAAGGACTAGCGATGGTTTCATATTATAGGAAGCACCATATTTGCCGAAGCATTCGCGTCAATCACTACGAGGCGACGATGCGCCTTCTTAAAGCAAATTTTATGCCTGATTATAACGGAATTTGACTGGTCTATCCCATTCAATAGGGCGCCTCATAGCCGGAATTCGTGGCCGAGATAGACTTCCTGCACCAGTTTGTTGGTGAGGATGGCCTCGGCATCGCCTTCGGCTATCAGCTGCCCATCGTTGACAATGTAGGCGGTTTCGCAGATGTCCAGCGTCTCACGCACGTTATGGTCGGTGATCAGGATGCCGATGCCCTTGTTTTTCAGGTGATGGATAATCTGCTTGATATCATTCACCGAGATCGGGTCGACGCCGGCAAAGGGCTCGTCGAGCAGGATGAACTTCGGCGTGCTGGCCAGAGCGCGGGCAATTTCGACCCGGCGCCGTTCGCCGCCCGAGAGGCTCATGCCGAGGCTGTCGCGGATATGGCTGATGTGGAATTCCTGCAGTAGGGCCTCCGCCGCCTGGCGGCGGCCTTCTCCGTCTAGATCCTTACGGGTTTCGAGGATCGCCATGATGTTATCGGCCACCGTAAGCTTGCGGAAGATCGAGGCTTCCTGGGGCAAGTAGCCGATACCGGCCCGGGCGCGGCCGTGCATGGGTCGGTGGGTGACATCATCCTGATCGATCAGGATGCGCCCCTGGTCGGCACGGACCAAGCCGACGATCATGTAGAAGCAGGTGGTCTTGCCGGCCCCGTTGGGGCCGAGCAGGCCGACGATCTGGCCGCTCTCGATGGAGAGGCTGACGTCGCGGACGACCTGGCGGCCCTTGTAGCTCTTGGCCAGATGCTGAGCCTTGAGGGTGGCCATTACTGTGTCTGTCCTGATTGCTGTTTCTTTTTCGGTTGGATGACCATGTCTATCCGTGGTTTCGGGCTGGATATCTTGATTCCGGTGGCACGGCCGGCGTTGACGATCTGTCGCTGAGTGTCGTAGACGATCTTCTCGCCCTCGAAGGTGTTGCCGTCCTGAATTACCCGGGCTTTATCGATCAATACGATGCGTTCGTTTTCCGCGAAGTACTGAATGGTCTGGCCATAAGCTTTGACGATGTTTTTGTCGGGGGCCGGCTTCTGCTCGTAGTAGGCAGGATTGCCGACCGAGGTGAAGACCTTGATCTCGCCGTTGTCATCCTGGGTGATAGTGACCTTGTTGCCGGTGATCTTCAGTGTGCCCTGGGTGATGACCACATCGCCGTGGTAGACCGCAACACCTTGTTTGTCGTCGAGTTCGGCGCTGTCGGCCTGGACGCGGATCGGCTGCTCGCGATCAGAGGGGAGGGCCCAGGCACTCGCGGCGCCCAGACAGGAGCACAGGCTGAGCAGAAGAGGGAGAGCCCGGTGGGAGAAACGGTTAGCGAACCTCATGCTGGCCTCTTACTCTGGACAGCAGGTGCATCCTGCTGTCATCCAAATACGCTTTCATCCCGACAGCCGTGGTCACCCCATTGGCCGCTTCGATCTTAACGGGTTGCTGAGTCTCGGCATATTCCCTCTCCGGGAACACGCTCAGGCGGCTGGTGGTGAGGATGAGCGGGCGACCCTGGGTGTCGGTGCGCTCGACCCTTACCGCGTCAATCAATTCAACTTGATCGCCTTGGGGGCTGACCTCGCCGCGTTCGCTGCGTACATGCCAGGGGGTGGGGGTGCCGCGGAATGCCAGCAAGTCGGGCTGGGTGAGCAGGGTGATCTCGCTGGCCTTGAGGTGTTCCACCTTGTCGGCGGTCAGCTCGTAGTGCAGCTTGCCTTCGGTTTGGTATTGCAGCGTATGGGCATTGGTCGCGTAGAAGTCGATGGCACTGTCATCAGGGGTGATGGCTAGTCTGTCCATGAAGCTTGCCGGGCGGATGTTCCAGTAGCCCACCGCCGCCAGCAGGGCGGCCAGGGCGGCCAGGATCAGGGGGAAGCGGAGTTTGCGCAGCATGATAGCCTCTACAGATAAGCGTTCTGGGCGGCTTCGAGGTTGCCCTGGGCCTGCAGGATCAATTCGCAGAATTCGCGGGCCGCACCTTCACCGCCTCGTGCCTGGGTGATGCCATGGGCGTGCCGACGAACAAAACCGTCTGCGCTGGCCACGGCCATGCCCAGGCCGACGCGGCGGATGACCGGCAGGTCGGGCAGATCGTCACCGAGGTAGGCGACCTGCTCGTAGCCGAGGCCCAGCTCGGTGAGGAGTTCGTCCAGTACGACTAGCTTGTCCTCGCGACCCTGGTAGAGGTGCTGGATGCCCAGATTCCGGGCGCGGCGCTCGATCACCGGTGTGGTGCGGCCGCTGATGATGGCGGTGCATACGCCGGAGTTGATCAGCATCTTGATGCCGTGGCCGTCAAGGGTATTGAAGGTCTTGAATTCGCTGCCATCGGTCAGAAAGTACAGGCGGCCGTCGGTGAGAACGCCATCGACATCGAAGATCGCCAGGCGGATGGCCCTTGCTCGCTGCAGCAGCTCTTGGTTCATTCTATAGCACCCCCGCCCGCAGTAGATCATGCATGTTCAGTGCACCGACCGGCCGGTCGGCATCGTCGATTACCACCAGGGCGTTGATCTTATGATCCTCCATGATCTTCAGGGCTTGGGCGGCGAGCATCTCGGCGCGGGCGGTTTTGCCGTGAGGGGTCATCACCTCGTCAATAGTGGTTTGGCGTACGTCGACGTTGCGGTCGAGGGTGCGGCGCAAGTCGCCGTCGGTGAAGACGCCGGCCAGGCGTCCGTCGGCCTCGAGCACCACGGTCATGCCTAGGCCCTTGCGGGTCATCTCCAGCAATGCATCGCGCAGCGTGGTGCCGCGGTGCACGCAGGGCAGGCTATCGCCGACGTGCATGATATTTTCCACCTTCAGCAGCAGGCGGCGGCCGAGAGCGCCACCAGGGTGGGAGAAGGCGAAGTCCTCGGCGGTAAAGCCGCGTGCCTCGAGCAGGGCGATAGCCAGTGCGTCGCCGAGCACCAGGGTGGTGGTGGTGGATGAAGTGGGTGCCAGGTTGAGTGGGCAGGCTTCTTGGCTGACGCTCGTGTCGAGATTGACAGTGGCTGCCTCCGCCAGTGGCGAGTCGGGGTTGCCGGTCATGCTGATCAGGGTGATGCCGAGGCGCTGGATCAGTGGTAGCAGGGTGATAATTTCCGCAGTGGAGCCAGAGTTGGACAGGGCCAGAACCAGGTCGTCACGAGTGATCATGCCCATGTCGCCGTGGCTGGCCTCGCCGGGGTGGACGAAAAATGCCGGTGTGCCGGTGCTCGCCAGAGTGGCGGCGATTTTGCGCCCGATGTGGCCGGACTTGCCCATGCCGACGACCACGACCCGTCCTTTGCAATCGAAGATCAGCTTGCAGGCTATGGCAAAATCATCGTCGATGCGTGCAAGAAGTGCCTCGATGGCCTCGATTTCCAGGCGGATGGTCCGTTGGGCAGACTGGATCGGGTTGCTCGAGTGGGGCATGGCGGGCGGCTCGTCGCTTAAAAAGGCGCCGATTATAGCGGTAAAGGCCATATTGCTCACGCTTCCGCGATTGCGGCCAACGCCATCTACGGTGCCCGTGTGCTTGGGAGGTCGGTGCTCGCAGTGTTATAGTGCCTCCCAGTTCGGTCAAGCGGTACGGCGTCCTCCTGTCCTGGGGGAAGCGGCGTTTAACCGAGGGGGTATTCACGAGGAGTCTAGATGAGCGACTCAAACGACTACGCAGTCATGCTGAAGGGGGTCTCCTTCAAGCGAGGTTCGCGCAGCATCTTCAATAATATAGATATCCGCATACCACGCGGCAAAGTCACCGGCATCATGGGGCCCTCGGGGTGTGGCAAGACCACTCTGTTACGTCTGGTAGCCGCCCAGCTCAAGCCGGAAAGCGGCGAAGTGTGGGTCAATGGACACAACCTTCCGCATCTCTCGCGCAGCGAGCTGTTCGAGATGCGCAAGGAAATGGGGGTGCTGTTCCAGAGTGGCGCACTGTTCACCGATCTGGATGTGTTCGAGAACGTTGCCTTTCCGCTGCGGGTCCATACCAAGTTGCCGGATGAAATGATCCGCGACATCGTACTGATGAAGCTGCAAGCGGTCGGGTTGCGTGGCGCCATCGACCTGATGCCCGACGAGCTTTCCGGCGGCATGAAGCGCCGTGTGGCGCTGGCCCGGGCTATTGCTCTCGATCCGCAGATTCTCATGTATGACGAGCCTTTCGTCGGTCAGGATCCAATCGCCATGGGCGTGCTCGTGCGGCTGATCCGCCTGCTCAATGATGCCCTTGGCATTACCAGTATAGTGGTCTCTCACGATTTGGCCGAAACGGCCAGCATCGCCGATTACCTCTATGTAGTGGGCGATGGTCAGGTACTGGGGGAGGGATCCCCCCAAGACTTGATGAACTCCAAGAATCCGCGCGTCACCCAGTTTATGAAGGGGCTGCCGGATGGCCCGGTGCCTTTTCATTTTCCGGCACCGGATTATCACAACGACCTTCTGGGGAGGCGCTGATGCACAAAAGATCCCTCCTCGAGCAGGTCGGTCTGCTCGGTCGCTCCGCCATCGATGTGGTCGAGGCAATGGGGCGTTCCGCGCTGTTCCTGTTGCATACCATGTTCGGCCGTGGCGGTGCTGGCAGCAGCTTTCAGCTGCTGATCAAGCAAGTCTACTCAATTGGCGTGCTGTCTCTGCCGATCATCGTCGTTTCCGGCCTCTTTATTGGTATGGTGCTGGCGCTGCAAGGCTATAACATCCTGGTCAGCTATGGCTCGGAGCAGGCGGTTGGGCAGTTGGTCGCCCTGACTCTGTTGCGCGAGTTGGGGCCGGTCGTCACCGGCCTGCTGTTCGCCGGGCGTGCCGGTTCGGCGCTCACCGCGGAAATCGGTAACATGAAGTCCACCGAGCAGCTTTCCAGTCTGGAGACGATTGGTGTCGATCCGCTCAAGTACATCATCGCGCCGCGCCTGTGGGCTGGTTTCATTTCCATGCCGCTGCTGGCTGGGATCTTCAACGTGGTCGGCATTTGGGGTAGTGCCATGGTTGCGGTGGACTGGCTGGGGGTCTATGAGGGTTCGTTCTGGGCCAGCATGCAGAGCAGCGTGGATCTGTATGATGACGTGATCAATGGTGCGATCAAGAGCGTTGTCTTTGCCTTTGTGGTGACCTGGGTCGCCGTGTTCCAAGGTTATGACTGCGAGCCGACTTCGGAAGGAATTGGTCGCGCTACTACAAGAACAGTTGTCTATGCCTCGCTGGCCGTGCTGGGACTGGACTTTATTCTGACAGCCTTGATGTTTGGAGATAACTGATGCAAACCCGCACCCTGGAAACCGGCGTCGGCCTGTTCATCCTGGCAGGTATGCTGGCCCTCCTGCTGCTGGCACTGCGTGTCAGCGGCCTGACGGTCAGCACCAATGGCGATACTTACAAGCTCTATGCGTATTTCGATAACATCGCCGGCCTGACGGTCAGGGCAAAAGTGACTATGGCCGGTGTCGCCATCGGCAAGGTCACGGCCATCGACCTGGATCGCAACAGCTATACCGGTCGAGTGACCCTGGAACTGGAGAAGCGCGTCGACAACCTGCCGAGCGACTCCACGGCCTCCATCCTGACTGCTGGCCTGCTGGGTGAGAAGTATGTCGGTATCAGTGTCGGGGGCGAGGAAGAGCTTCTGAAGGATGGCGACTCCATCCAGGATACTCAGTCGGCATTAGTGCTCGAGGATCTGATCGGCAAGTTCCTGATGAACTCCGTCAACAAGGACAAAGAAGAATAGATTGCAGAGGATTTCCCATGCTTACTGTTTTGCGTCGTGGTTTTCTGGTGCTGCTGGCACTCCTGCCGCTGTTTGCAGCCGCGTCGAGCACTCCTCATCAAGTGGTGCAGCAGACCACCGATTCTCTACTTGGCGACTTGAAGAAGAACAAGGCTGCCTATAAAAGCAATCCGCAAGCTTTTTACGATACCCTGGACCGAATTCTCGGGCCGGTGGTGGATGCTGAGGGGATTTCTCGCAGCATCATGACCGTCAAATACTCGCGCAAGGCGACTCCCGAGCAGATGAGCCGCTTTCAGGAGAACTTCAAGCGCAGTCTGATGCAGTTCTACGGCAATGCTCTCCTGGAGTACAACAATCAGGATATCCGCGTATTATCCTCGGCCGTACCGGTCGAAGGTGATCGTGCCAGTGTTGGGATGGAGGTTCGCGATACCCAGGGTACTGTCTATCCGGTTTCCTACACCATGGTGAAGAAGCAGGGTCAGTGGATGCTGCGCAATGTCATCATTAATGGCATCAACATCGGCAAGCTGTTCCGTGATCAATTCGCCGAGAGTATGCAGCGCAATGGTCAGGATCTGGACAAGACCATTGATGGTTGGGCCAATGTGGTAGCCAAGGCCAAGGAAAGCGAAGAAGGCAAGAAGGCTGCGGGGCAATGAGCGAGGCCTCGATTCGCCAGGTCGAGCCTGGTGTGCTCGCCCTTGCCGGCGTGCTGGACTACAGCACCGGTCCGGCCTTGCGTCAGCAGGGGCGGGCACTGATCGGCATTGCCGAGGCCGCGGAGCTGGTGCTTGACTGCGCGGGCGTGGAAAAGTCCAGCAGTGTCGGGCCGTCCCTGCTGCTGGCCTACCTGCGTGATGCCAAGATTGCCGGCAAGCGCCTGCGGATGCGCGCACTGCCCCAGGACATGCGCGAGATCGCGCAGGTCTGCGGTCTGCTCGAGCTGCTGCCGTTGGACGCTTGATGGCGCCCGCACAGGGCTCCCCCGTCGGGGCCGATGCTGGCAGGGATTCGCAGTCGGTGGGCTTTTTTGTAAGATGGGCGGCTTCCCGGGGCGTGCAGGAAGCCGATCATCTTACGACCCCCCTTTAGCTTTGCGCCGATATCCACCGCAGGAGTAATTCATGACAGCTTCCGAGGTATGCATGCAGCCCACTGAAGTCAAAAGCTTTCTGGAGAGCAAGTTGGCTGGAACCCAAGTTGAGGTGCAGGGACAGGGTTGCGACTTTCAGCTCAATCTGATCAGCGACGAATTGGCCGGCATGAGCCCGGTGAAGCGTCAGCAACTGGTCTATGCCCAGCTGAATGACTGGATCGTCGATGGCCGTATCCACGCCATCACCATGAAATTCTACAGTCGCGCCGCCTGGGCCGAGCGTTCCTGAGCCTGCCAGCGCGAGAGAACATGGACAAACTGATCATTACCGGCGGCCAGCGCCTCGATGGCGAAATCCGCATTTCCGGGGCGAAGAACGCGGCGTTGCCGATCCTTGCCGCAACCCTGCTGGCCGATACGCCGGTCACCGTTTGCAATCTGCCGCACCTGCACGATATCACCACGATGATCGAGCTGTTCGGGCGCATGGGTGTGCAGCCAGTGATCGACGAAAAGCTTAGCGTGGAGGTGGATGCCAGCACCATCAAGACACTGGTGGCACCCTACGAGCTGGTCAAGACCATGCGCGCCTCGATTCTGGTGCTCGGCCCGATGGTCGCCCGTTTCGGCGAGGCCGAGGTGGCCCTGCCAGGCGGTTGTGCCATCGGCTCGCGGCCGGTCGACCTGCACATCCGCGGCCTCGAGGCGCTGGGCGCGCAGATCGAGATGGAAGGCGGCTATATCAAGGCCAAGGCTCCGGCCAGTGGTCTGCGTGGTGGGCATTTCTTCTTCGACATCGTCAGCGTGACCGGCACTGAGAATATTATGATGGCCGCGGCGTTGGCCAATGGGCGTACAGTGCTGGAGAATACCGCCCGTGAACCGGAGGTGGTCGATCTGGCCAACTTCCTGAACGGCATGGGCGCTCAGATCAAGGGTGCTGGCACCGACACCATTGTCATCGAAGGAGTCAAGCGTCTGGGCGGCGGTCGTTACAGCGTGATGCCCGACCGCATCGAGACCGGCACTTATCTGGTGGCTGCGGCCGCCACCCGGGGACGGATCAAGCTCAAGGATACCGATCCGACCATTCTCGAGGCGGTGCTGCTCAAGCTGGAAGAGGCGGGTGCGCAGATCGATACCGGCAACAACTGGATCTCGCTGGACATGAAGGGCAACCGGCCCAAGGCTGTGAACGTGCGCACCGCGCCGTACCCGGCATTCCCCACCGACATGCAGGCCCAGTTCATTTCTCTGAATGCCGTCGCCGAGGGCACGGGAACGGTCATCGAAACCGTGTTCGAAAATCGCTTCATGCACGTCTATGAAATGAACCGCATGGGAGCGCAGATTCTGGTGGAGGGCAATACCGCCATCGTCACCGGTACGCCGCACCTGAAGGGGGCTCCAGTAATGGCTACCGATCTGCGCGCCTCCGCCAGCCTGGTGATCGCCGGTCTGGTGGCCGAGGGGGATACCCTGATTGATCGCATCTACCACATCGACCGTGGCTACGAATGCATCGAGGAAAAGCTGCAATTGCTCGGCGCCAAGATCCGCCGCATCCCGAGGTAGTCCGGCGCCTGGCATGGCATCGATCTCAGCCCCCGATAGGGTCAATATCCAAGGACATTCGTTTTCATGCTCACCATTGCCCTGTCCAAAGGCCGGATTCTCGACGATACCCTGCCGTTGCTCGCCGAAGCCGGCATCGTGCCGACCGAGAGTCCGGACAAGAGTCGCAAGCTCATCATTCCAACCACTCAGGAAGACGTACGCCTGCTGATCGTCCGCGCCACCGACGTGCCGACCTATGTCGAGAACGGTGCTGCCGACCTGGGTGTGGCCGGCAAGGATGTGCTAATGGAGTACGGCGGCCAGGGACTGTACGAGCCGCTTGATCTGAAGATCGCCAAATGCAAACTGATGACTGCCGGCAAGGTAGGCGCGCCCGTGCCCAGGGGACGCTTGCGGGTGGCCACCAAGTTCGTCAATGTAGCCAAACGCTACTATGCCGAGCAGGGCCGCCAGGTGGACATCATCAAGCTCTATGGCTCCATGGAGCTGGCGCCGTTGGTGGGGCTGGCCGACAAGATCATCGATGTGGTCGATACCGGCAACACCTTGCGCGCTAATGGCCTGGAGCCTCAGGAGCTGATCGCCACTGTCAGTTCGCGGCTGATTGTCAACAAGGCCTCGATGAAGATGCAGCATGCACGCATCCAGGCGTTGATCGACACCCTACGCGAGGCCGTTGACTCGCGACATCGGAGCTGACGGACCTGCCTACGCCCATCCGTGTCATAGCGAAATTCTCGGGTGCCCGCGCGGAGGGCTTGCTAGTCTAGCGGCGCCCGAGTTTCAGCCAACCACGAGGCCCATTATGACCGCACCCATCGCCATCCGCCGACTCGATGCCGCCGATCCGCAGTTCGCCCGCCACCTGGATCATCTGTTGAGCTGGGAAGGCGTTTCCGGCGATGCGGTCAATCAGCGCGTGCTGGACATCATTCAGGCTGTGCGCAGTAGAGGCGACGCCGCGGTGCTGGAGTTCACCCAGCGCTTCGACAGCGTCGCAGCCACCTCCATGGCTGAGCTGATCCTGCCCCGCGAGCGCCTCGAGCTGGCTCTGACCCGCATCAGCGGCGAGCAGCGCACAGCGCTGGAAAAGGCCGCCGAGCGCGTGCGCCTTTACCACGAGCGGCAGAAGCAGGATTCCTGGGCCTACACCGAGGCCGACGGTACCGTGCTTGGCCAGCAGGTGACCGCGCTGGATCGCGCTGGCCTCTACGTGCCGGGCGGCAAGGCGGCCTATCCTTCCTCGGTGCTGATGAATGCGATTCCGGCCAAGGTTGCCGGCGTCTCCGAGGTGGTGATGGTGGTGCCGACTCCGCGCGGCGAGATCAACGAACTGGTGCTGGCCGCCGCCTGCGTGGCCAGCGTCGACTGCGTGTTCACCATCGGCGGTGCCCAGGCCGTGGCCGCGCTGGCCTACGGCACCGAGAGCGTGCCGCAGGTGGACAAGATCGTCGGCCCGGGCAACATCTATGTGGCTACCGCCAAACGTCATGTATTCGGTCAGGTCGGAATCGACATGATTGCCGGCCCCTCGGAGATCCTCGTAATCTGCGATGGCCAGACCAATTCGGACTGGATCGCCATGGACCTGTTTTCCCAGGCCGAGCACGACGAGGATGCCCAATCGATCCTGGTCAGCCCGGACGCTGCCTTCCTTGACCGGGTGACCGAGAGCATCGCCAGGCTGCTACCGACTATGGAGCGTGCCGAGATCATCCGCACTTCGCTGGAGGAGCGCGGCGCGCTGATCCAGGTCGCCGATATGGAGCAGGCCATGGTCGTGGCCAACCGTATCGCTCCCGAGCACCTCGAGCTGTCGGTGGCCGAGCCGCAACAGTGGCTGCCGAAGATTCGCCATGCCGGTGCCATCTTCATGGGCAGGTACACCGCCGAGGCGCTGGGCGACTACTGCGCCGGCCCCAATCACGTACTGCCGACTTCCGGCACCGCGCGCTTCTCCTCGCCGCTAGGCGTGTACGACTTCCAGAAGCGCTCGTCGATCATCTTCTGTTCGGCGGACGGTGCCTCCGAGCTGGGCAAGACCGCGTCGGTGCTGGCCCGTGGCGAGTCGCTGACCGCCCACGCGCGCAGTGCCGAGTACCGCATCAAGGGCTAAGGCCAACACAAACCTGCAGGGGCCAGCTTGCTCGCAATGCAGCAAGTTGGTTCCTGCGAAAGCCAATGGCAATGAATTCTAGGAGAGAAGGGCGTGAGCAAATTCTGGAGTCCCTTCGTCAAGAGCCTGGTGCCCTACGTGCCGGGCGAGCAGCCGAAGCTGAGCAAGCTGGTCAAGCTCAACACTAACGAAAACCCTTACGGGCCGTCGCCCAAGGCGATCGCCGCCATACAGGCCGAGCTGAACGACAGCCTGCGCCTCTATCCGGATCCCAACGGCGAGCGCCTGAAGCAGGCGATTGCCGGCTACTATGGGGTGCAGAGCAATCAGGTGTTTGTCGGCAATGGCTCTGACGAAGTGCTGGCGCACATCTTCCATGGGCTGTTTCAGCATGGCCGGCCGTTGCTGTTCCCCGACGTGACCTACAGCTTTTACCCAGTGTACTGTGGCCTGTACGGGATTCCCTTCGAGACCGTGGCGCTGGACAAGCAGTTCCGCATTCGCGTCGAGGATTATCAACGACCGAATGGTGGCATCATTTTCCCCAACCCCAATGCACCAACCGGCTGCTTGTTGCCGCTCGAAGCCATCGAACGGCTGCTTGGGGCCAATCAGGACTCGGTGGTGGTGGTGGACGAGGCCTACGTGGACTTTGGCGGCGAGACGGCGATCGTCCTTGTCGATCGCCATCCTAACCTGCTGGTCACCCAGACTTTGTCCAAGTCGCGCTCCCTGGCGGGACTGCGGGTCGGTCTGGCAGTCGGCCATCCGGAGCTGATCGAGGCGCTGGAGCGGATCAAGAACAGCTTCAACTCCTATCCCCTGGACCGCATGGCCATCGCCGGGGCGGCGGCGGCTTTCGAGGATTGCGCCTACTTCGAGCAGACCTGCCGCCAGGTGATCGCCAGCCGCGAGCAACTGGTCGGCGAGCTGCAGCGGCTGGGCTTTGAGGTGTTGCCGTCGGCAGCCAACTTCGTCTTCGCCCGCCATTCCGGGCACGATGCCGAGGGGTTGGCGGCGGAGCTGCGCGAGCAGGGGGTGATCGTCCGTCATTTCAAGCAGGAGCGGATTCGCCAATTCTTGCGTATCACCATCGGTACACCGGAGCAGAACCAGGCGCTGATCGACGTGCTGGCGACTCTCTGCTGAGCCGCTGGCGGGAGTGCCCCGTCCATTCCTTGACCGGGGCGCTTACGGCTGCGCGGCTGTGGGCGGCGGGCGTAGGCCGATCTCGGCGGTCAGGGTCAGTGCCTGGCCGTTGCGCAGGACCGCGATGTCGATGGTTTCTCCCGGCCGGGTCTGGGCAACCTGGTTCATGGCGTGGCGCCCGTCGGTGGCCGGCTGGCCATCGATGGTGACGATCAGATCCCCCGGCTGCAAGCCGGCCCGCTGGGCGGGGCCGTCCCGGTAGATGCCGGCGACGACGATGCCCGGACGGCCTTCCAGGCCGAAGGACTCGGCCAGCTCCGTGGTCAGCGGTTGCACTTCAAGACCGAGCCAACCGCGGGTCACCTGACCATGCTTGATGATTTCCTCCATTACCTCCATGGCCAACTTCGCTGGAATCGCGAAGCCGATGCCCTGGGAGCCGCCCGACTTGGAGAAGATGGCGGTATTGATGCCGATCAGATTGCCGTTGGCATCGATCAGTGCGCCGCCCGAGTTGCCTGGATTGATCGCCGCGTCGGTCTGGATGAAGTCCTCGTAGGTGTTCAGTCCCAGCTGGTTGCGCCCGGTGGCGCTGATGATTCCCATGGTCACGGTCTGGCCGACCCCGAAGGGGTTGCCGATGGCTAGGGCCACATCGCCGATGCGTATGCTGTCGGAGCGCCCCAGGTGCATGATCGGCAGATCGGCGAGATCGATCTTGAGCACGGCCAGGTCGGTTTCCGAATCGTTGCCGATCACCCGGGCGAGGACTTCCCGGCCATCCCTCAGGGCAACGACGATCTGGTCGGCACCGGCGGTGACATGATTGTTGGTTAGCAGGTAGCCATCCCTGCTCATGATCACCGCGGAACCCAGGCTGGATTCCAGGCGCCGCTGGCTAGGCAGGGAGTTGCCGAAGTACTGCTGCAGCAGTGGGTCGTCGAACAGTGGCTGGCTCTGCTTCTTGACGACCTTGGTGGTGTACAGGTTGGCCACTGCCGGGGCAGCGCTGCTGACGGCGTTGGCATAGGAGGCAGGGCTTTGCGGTGAAAGGATGGACCGGGGGAGCTGCTGTTGATTGCCGACACCTTGTGGCAGACCGACCCACTCCGGATGGCGCTGGATGATCAGCAGGGCCAGCAGCACTCCAACCACCAGGGGCCATCCGAGAAAACGCAGGGCCTTGAGCATGGATCGAAAATCCTTAGGGTTGCGAGGGGGCAAGAGGGGTCGTAAGGTGCGCCATTATACGAAGGCGCCGCGGACTGGCCAGCGGCGCGCAACCGCTTTATTGGGGAGGCAGCGATGCCCGTCGCTCTGTCCGTACTGGTAGAGGAAGCCGATCGCTATCTGGCTGCTGCCGGGATGTCTGATTATTGCCCGAATGGCTTGCAAGTCGAGGGGCGCGTGCAGGTCGCCAAGGTTGTCACTGGAGTGACTGCCAGCCAGGCGCTGCTGGATGCCGCGGTCGAGTTCCAGGCCGATCTGGTGCTCGTGCATCACGGTTATTTCTGGAAAAGCGAGAACCCCTGCATCACCGGCATGAAGCAGCGCCGGCTGAAGACCCTGCTGGTCAACGGCATCAGCCTGCTCGCCTATCACCTGCCTCTGGATGTGCATCCCGAGGTGGGCAACAACGTGCAGTTGGCGCGGCGTCTCGGTCTTGAGGTAAGAGGCCCGTTGGAGCCGGGCAATCCGCGCTCGGTGGGTTTGCTTGGCAGTCTGCCGCAGGCCATGGCTCCGATCGAGTTCGCCGCCCATGTGGCGCAGGCGCTCGGTCGCGAGCCCTTGTTGATCGGGGCTGATCGGCCGATCCGGCGCATCGCCTGGTGCACCGGGGCAGCGCAAGGCTACATCGAGCAGGCGATTGCCGCCAGCGTAGATGCCTACCTCACCGGCGAGGTGTCCGAGTCTACCGTGCACTGTGCGCGGGAGAATGGTATCAGTTTCCTCGCCGCTGGCCATCACGCTACTGAGCGCTACGGGGTGCAGGCGCTGGGTGAGTGGCTGGCGCAGCGCTTCGATCTCCAGCACCGTTTCGTCGATTGCGATAATCCGGTGTAAGTGCCGGGCATGCTCGATGCGGTAGCGCTTGGGCATATTTATAGAAGCATTGGATCTATGCGGCAGCCTTATTATAAGAAGGTACGCATGGTATCGTGCGCCAACGTCCGCGGCCCGCAGGCCGCTTCTGTTTTTTGTGAGTAGCCATGGTCGACAAACTGACGCATCTGAAACAGCTGGAGGCGGAAAGCATCCACATCATCCGTGAGGTGGCCGCCGAGTTCGACAACCCGGTGATGCTGTACTCCATCGGCAAAGACTCTGCCGTCATGCTGCATCTGGCACGCAAGGCATTCTTTCCTGGCAAGCTGCCGTTCCCGGTGATGCACGTCGACACCCAATGGAAATTCCAGGAAATGTACAAGTTTCGCGACAGGATGGTCGCGGAGATGGGGCTGGAGTTAATCACCCACATCAACCCCGAAGGGGTGGCGCAGGGCATCAACCCCTTCACCCACGGCAGTGCCAAGCACACCGACATCATGAAGACTGAAGGTCTCAAGCAGGCCCTCGACAAGTACGGCTTCGACGCTGCCTTCGGTGGTGCCCGGCGCGACGAGGAAAAATCCCGCGCCAAGGAGCGCGTCTACTCGTTCCGCGACAGCAAGCACCGTTGGGACCCAAAGAACCAGCGTCCCGAGCTGTGGAGCATTTACAACGGCAAGGTGAAGAAAGGCGAGTCGATCCGCGTGTTCCCGCTGTCCAACTGGACCGAGCTGGACATCTGGCAGTACATCTACCTGGAGCAGATCCCAATCGTGCCGCTGTACTTCGCCGCCGAGCGCGAGGTGATCGAGAAGAACGGCACCCTGATCATGATCGACGACGAGCGCATCCTCGAGCATCTTTCCGATGAGGAGAAGGCGCATATCCAGAAGAGGATGGTGCGTTTCCGCACCCTTGGCTGCTACCCGCTGACCGGCGCTGTGGAGTCCACCGCCGCAACCCTGCCGGACATCATCCAGGAAATGCTCCTGACCCGCACGTCCGAACGTCAGGGCCGTGTCATCGACCATGATGGCGCCGGTTCGATGGAAGAAAAGAAACGTCAGGGCTACTTCTAAGGTCTTTGCCTCATGTCGCATCAATCCGAACTGATCAGCGAGGACATCCTCGCCTACCTGGCCCAGCACGAACGCAAGGAACTGTTGCGCTTCCTCACCTGTGGCAACGTCGACGACGGCAAGAGCACCCTGATCGGCCGCCTGCTGCACGACTCCAAGATGATCTATGAGGATCATCTGGAAGCTATTACCCGTGATTCCAAGAAGGTCGGCACGACTGGTGACGAAGTGGACTTGGCGCTGCTGGTTGACGGCCTGCAGGCCGAGCGCGAGCAGGGCATCACCATCGATGTGGCCTATCGTTACTTCTCGACCGCCAAGCGTAAGTTCATCATCGCCGATACCCCCGGCCATGAGCAGTACACCCGCAATATGGCCACCGGGGCGTCCACCTGCGACCTGGCGATCATTCTGATCGACGCCCGCTACGGCGTGCAGACCCAGACCCGCCGGCACAGCTTTATCGCCTCGTTGCTGGGTATCAGGCATATCGTCGTCGCAGTCAATAAGATGGACCTGATGAACTTCGACCAAGGCGTGTTCGACAGTATCCAGGCCGACTACCTGCAGTTCGCCGAGCGCATTGGCCTCAAGCCCGCCTCGCTGCACTTCGTGCCGATGTCGGCGCTCAAGGGCGACAATGTGGTCAACAAGAGCGAGCGTGCGCCTTGGTATCAGGGCCCGTCGCTGATGGAGATCCTCGAGACTGTCGAGATCGCCGCCGACCGCAACCTCAGCGACATGCGCTTCCCGGTGCAGTACGTCAACCGGCCGAACCTCAACTTCCGCGGCTTCGCCGGTACCCTGGCCAGCGGCATCGTGCGCAAGGGCGACGACGTGCTGGCCTTGCCGTCGGGCAAGGCCAGCAAGGTGCGCTCCATCATCACCTACGACGGCGAGCTGGAGCAGGCGATCCCCGGCCAGGCGGTCACCCTGACCCTGGAGGACGAGATCGACGTGTCGCGTGGCGACATGCTGGTGCATGCCGACAATCGTCCGCAGGTCACCGATAGCTTCGATGCCATGCTGGTGTGGATGGCCGAGGAGCCGATGCTGCCAGGCAAGAAGTACGACATCAAGCGCGCTACCAGTTACGTGCCGGGCAACATCGTCAGCATCGCGCACCGCGTCGACGTCAACAGCCTCGAGCAGCTGGCGGCCAGCGAGCTCAAGCTTAACGAGATCGGCAAGGTGCGCGTCAGCCTGGATGCGCTCATCGCCCTCGACGGTTACGTGCATAATCGCACCACCGGCGCTTTCATCGTCATCGACCGCCTGACCAACGGCACCGTCGGTGCCGGCATGATCATTGCCGACCCGCTGGCCGGGCAGAACACCATTGGCCAGCACGGCCAGCAGGCCCACGTCAGCGCCGAGGAGCGCGCCGCGCGCTTCGGCCAGCAACCGGCCACAGTGTTGTTCAGCGGCCTGTCCGGTGCAGGCAAGAGCACCCTGGCCTATGCCGTGGAGCGCAAGCTGTTCGACAGCGGCCGTGCGGTCTATGTGCTGGACGGGCAGAACCTGCGCCACGACCTGAACAAGGGCCTGCCGCTGGATCGCGCCGGTCGCGCGGAGAATTGGCGCTGCGCCGCCCAGGTGGCCAGGCAGTTCAACGGGGCGGGCCTCTTGACCCTGGCCGCCTTCGTCGCCCCGGATGCCGAGGGTCGCGAGCAGGCCAGGGCGATCGTCGGCGCTGAGCGGCTGATTACCGTTTATGTGCAGGCATCGCCGCAGGCTTGCCGCGCGCGCGACCCGCAGGGCCTGTATGCCGCAGGCGAGGACAACATCCCCGGCGAGTCCTTCCCCTACGATGTGCCGCTGGATGCTGATCTGGTGATCGACACCCAGCATTACTCGGTAGAGGAGGGGGTGAAGCAGGTACTCGAACTGCTACGCAGCCGCGGCGCCCTTTAAGGCCAGCCAGCTCGACCAAGCCCTCGCAGCCCAGGCTGCGTAACCGCTGTCCAAGATGGCCAGCCTGAGCGAGAAGCCCTGCAGGTTCACACTTGCTGGGCTTCTCTCTTTTCGGACGGAGGATCACTCATGGCGAACGTGACGCTGCTTGGCATCGATATTGGCAAACACGGACTCCACTTGCATGGCCAGGATGCCAGGGGGCATCAAGTCCTGCGCAAGAAAGTCAGTCGAAGCCAACTACAGCACAACTCAATGACCGGGATCCGGCGGCTTGGCTGATGCCCTTCCATCCCTCGACCGAGCGGGACGACGACTACGATGATCGTCGATCATTACGGCATTCCTGGCGGTGCTCAAACGCAGCGTCGAGCAGGCCCATCGCGAACGGGTCCCCGCCGGCTGGGAGGCGTCCACCTACCACCTGGCCGTGCAGGTCGGGAGCGGTTACGAGGGCCTGCTCATCGCTCTGTCGAGCCGGGATGAGGATTCGGCCGGCGGGCTCGCCCGGCGCCTGCTGGAGCTGGCGCAACGCATTGCGCCCAAACAGGTTACCACCAGCCAACGCGGTCCAAAGGTGGGCAAGCCCAAGGGGTGGGCCTTAGTGCTTGCCCTTCAGGCCAAACTGCTCGTCCAGCATGCCGGGAGCGTTGGCGATTTTAGGGGCGTAATCCTTGGGAACCTCAGGAGCCGTCGAACTGGCCAGATGCTCATGATTGCCGAGGGTCTCTTCGTTCTGCAGCGTGGCGAGCAGGCGCTGGCGGGTCAATTCGTCGAGTGCGAGACGGCTGGCACCTTCGGACAGGTGTTCCTGGATCTCCGCGTAGCTCTGGGTGAGCTTCTTCACCAGGTTCGCGGTGGTATTGAAGTGGGAGATCACCTCGCTCTGGTAGGTGTCGAAGCGCTCCTGCAGCTCGTCCAGTTGGCGTTGCGTCCGGCTGGGTACCGTATTGGGCAATAGACGAGCGGCAACGAAGCCGATGATGATGCCGACAAGCAGGGTGAGGGCCGGTAGCAACCAAGCCATGAGCGTATGTTCCACGATCCTTCCTCTATAGGCTTCTTTGTTTTACGTTAGCGGCTCCAGTCTGCCCTGTATAGCTGGCCTAGACGCATGCGGCGATCCGTGTCAGCGGGCGGGCTCGGGCTTGACAGTGCCCTCGGCAGTGTGCCGCCATTCCGTGCCCCTTGTCATGTTCCGGCATGGGCCTGCCACAGCGAGCCTCTGCGCCGGAACGGCCTCTTCCACGCGTTGCTGCGGTCCAACCACCAAGACGAGTCGGCTCCAGGCGGGCTCACGGAGATACAGTTTGTCGAATCGTGAAAATTCTCTGCTCATCGATGGGCCCTGCGGCCCGCTCGAAGCGCTCTACCTCGAATTGCCAGAGGCCCGAGGTCTGGCTCTGCTCTGTCATCCCAATCCGGTGAAGGGCGGGACCATGCTGAACAAGGTCGTCTCCACCCTGCAGCGCACCGCCCGGGATGCCGGTTACAGCACTCTGCGCTTCAACTACCGTGGCGTCGGCGCCAGTGCCGGCAGTCATGATATGGGCAGCGGCGAGGTGGATGATGCCGAAGCCGTCGTCCAGTGGGGGCGTGAGCAGCTGCCGCAGCTACCCCTGAGCCTGTTCGGCTTTTCCTTCGGTGGATACGTTGTACTAAATCTGGCGGACCGTCTGGCTGTACAGGGCTTGGTGCCGGAGCGGATGTTCTTGGTCGCGCCGGCGGTGATGCGTCTGGAGAGCGAGAAGATAGCGCCGCCACAAGGCAGCAGCCTGACGGTCATCCAGCCGGAGCAGGACGAGGTGGTCAGTCCGCAACTGGTCTACGACTGGTCGGCAGCCCTGCAGCGTCCCCATGAGTTGCTGAAAGTGGCAGAATGCGGGCATTTCTTCCATGGCAAGCTGGGCGAGTTGAAGGACTTGGTCAGTTCACGCCTCTGATCATAGACAAGCGCACAACATGACCACTCGAATCCTTACCGGCATCACTACCACCGGCACTCCGCACTTGGGCAACTATGCTGGCGCCATCCGCCCGGCGATTATCGCCGGGCGCGATCTGAATGCCGACTCGTTCTATTTCCTCGCCGACTATCACGCGCTGATCAAGTGCGACGACCCGGAGCGCATCCAGCGCTCGCGCCTGGAAATCGCCGCCACCTGGCTGGCCTGTGGGCTGGATGCGGAGAGGACGACCTTCTACCGGCAGTCGGACATTCCCGAGGTCACCGAGCTGACCTGGCTGCTCACCTGCGTGACGGCCAAGGGCCTGCTCAACCGTGCGCATGCCTACAAGGCCTCGGTGGATAAAAATCTGGAGGTCGGCGAGGATCCCGATGCCGGAGTGACCATGGGGCTGTTCAGCTATCCGGTGCTGATGGCTGCGGACATCCTGATGTTCAACGCGAACAAGGTGCCGGTCGGTCGCGACCAGATCCAGCACGTGGAAATGGCCCGCGATATCGGGCAGCGCTTCAATCACTTGTTTGGCCGGGGCCGGGAGCTCTTCACTCTGCCAGAGGCAGTGGTCGAGGCGGAGGTGGCCACCCTGCCAGGGCTCGATGGTCGCAAGATGTCGAAGAGCTATGACAATACCATTCCACTGTTCGGCTCGACCCGGCAGCTGAAGGATGCCATCGCGCGCATTGTCACCGATTCGCGGGAGCCGGGTGAGCCGAAGAATCCAGACCACTCGCATCTGTTTACGCTCTACCAGGCGTTCGCCGCGCCCGAGCAGCTCGCCGAGTTCCGTGCCGATCTGCTCGCCGGTCTGGCTTGGGGGGAGGCCAAGCAGCGGCTGTTCCAATTGCTTGACAACGAATTGGGCGAAGCCCGCGAGCGCTACCAAACGCTGATTGCGAGACCGATTGATTTGGAGGACATTCTCCTCGCTGGTGCGGTAAAAGCGCGCAGGGTCGCCACACCTTTCCTCGGCGAGTTGCGTGAAGCGGTTGGCCTGCGCTCGTTCCGCAGCGGCGTGCGAAGCCAAGCTGCCAGCGGTAAGAAGAAAGCGCCTAAAACTGCGCGTTTCGTCAGCTTTCGTGAGCTCGACGGGCGATTCCGTTTCCGTTTTCTGTCCGCCGATGGCGAAGAGTTGCTGCTGTCGCGGCCGTTTGACGACCCCAAGGCTGTGGGGCGGATCAGCCAGCGGTTGATTGCCCTAGGTCAGGATGCGCTCGAGTTGCGTGCTGATGAAGGCGCCCAGTTCACTCTCTGGCTGGATGGCGAATGCATGGCCGACAGCCCGGTGTACGCCGATCCGGATGCCTTGGAGGCAGCCATGCTGCGCCTGCGGGAAGCGATTGCAGGGCTTGCCGACTGATCGCCGTGCGACCGGGTGCCGGATCTGTAGCCTTCGGCTCAGACGGTCGCGAACCTTTGAACTCTTGATGAGGGTGGCTCATTTTGAACGATTTGACGACTTTCCCAACAGCCGAGGACGCTGCCAAGGCGGCCTCCCCACGACCCTATTCCGATTCCGCTATGACTCCCCTAGAGCGCTATCAAGCCGACCTGAAGCGCCCCGATTTCTTCCATGATGCCGCCCAGGAAAACGCTGTGCGTCATCTGCAGCGGCTCTACGACGACCTGATCATCGCCGGCCCGCAGGGACCGGCTACGGGCAGCAAGCTTGGGCTGTTCGACAGGCTGCTCGGCAAGAAGCCGCAGAGTCTGCAGAGGGGCCCGATCAAGGGCATCTACTTCTGGGGGGGCGTGGGGCGTGGCAAGACCTATCTGGTCGACACCTTCTATGATGCTCTGCCCTTCGAGCAGAAGATGCGCACCCACTTCCACCGCTTCATGAAGCGGGTGCATGAGGAAATGAAGACGCTCAAGGGTGAGAAGAACCCGTTGACCATCATTGCCAAGCGCTTTGCCAGCGAGGCTCGGGTAATCTGCTTCGACGAGTTCTTCGTTTCCGACATCACCGACGCGATGATCCTCGCTACCCTGCTGGAAGAGCTGTTCAAGAATGGCGTGAGCCTGGTGGCCACCTCCAATATTGTGCCGGACGGCCTCTACAAGGATGGCCTGCAGCGTGCTCGTTTCCTGCCGGCGATCGCCCTGCTCAAGGAGCACACAGAGATCGTCAACGTCGACAGTGGCATCGATTACCGCCTGCGTGCCCTGGAGCAGGCCGAGTTGTACCACTGGCCGCTGGATGCCGAGGCGGAGAAGAGCCTGGAGCGCAGTTTCAATAGCCTTCTCACTGAGCACTGTACGGTAAAGGAGAATGATGTCCTGCTGATCGAGAGTCGGGAGATCCACGCGCGCAAGACCGCCAACGACGTGGCTTGGTTCGAGTTTCGCGAGTTGTGCGACGGCCCGCGCAGCCAGAACGACTACATCGAGCTGGGCAAGATCTTCGAGGCGGTGCTGCTGTCCAATGTCGAACAGATGAGTGTTTCCAAAGACGACATGGCACGGCGTTTCATCAACTTGGTCGACGAGTTCTACGACCGCAACGTCAAGTTGATCATTTCTGCAGAGGTGGAACTCAAGGATCTCTATGCCGGTGGCCGTTTGGAGTTCGAATTCCAGCGCACCCTGAGTCGTCTGCTGGAGATGCAGTCCCACGAGTTCCTTGCTCGGCCGCACAAGCCGTGACTGATGGGGGCGCCTGTGGGCGGCCCAGGTTGTTTCTGGGGGCGGAGATCTGGGGTCTTTTCGCTTGTCGACGAAACTGCGCCGGAGGGTATTGAAGGCATGTTTGCACCCTTTGTTGCGCCCGACTCGCCTTTCGGTGACTGGGATGGTACGCCTGCCGGCGCCCGCCTTCTGCAGCGGGGGCTGGCCGAGCGGGTATCGCTGCAGGACGATTTTCCTGACCTGCGGCTGATCGCCGGCGTAGATGTTGGCTTCGAGGAGGGTGGGTGCATCACCCGGGCAGCGGCGGTATTGCTCGATGCCGATACCTTGGAGCTGCTCGCCGAGCGCTTGGTGCGTGTTCCGACCTCCATGCCTTACATATCGGGCCTGCTGTCCTTTCGCGAGCTGCCAGCTGTCTTGCGTGCCCTGGCGGAGTTGCCCCAGGTTCCGGATCTGGTCTTCTGCGATGGACAGGGGATCGCTCATCCGCGAAGGTTGGGCATCGCGGCTCATTTGGGCGTGGTCAGCGGTCTGCCAACTATAGGCGTGGCCAAAAAGATTCTCGTCGGCACCCATGCCGAGCTGGGGCTCCGGCGAGGCGACCAGGTCGCTCTTGTGTATCGGGGCGATGTGCTGGGTACGGTGCTGCGTAGCAAGGACGGGGTGCGCCCGCTGATCGTTTCGCCGGGCCATCGGGTTAGTCTGGCCAGTGCGCCGCGGCTGGTCATGGCTTGTGTCACCCGCTACCGCTTGCCCGAGCCGACGCGCCTGGCCGACCGGCTCGCCTCGCATGGGGCGGGGCATAATCCACGGCCTGATTGAAGGAGGGCCTGGTTGGCTGCTAGGGCAGCTTCAGGGCGAACTGTTTGTTGTGCATACGGAGTCTGTTTAATGTGAGCCTCGGGCAGGCGGTTGCTATTTTTTCTGCAGTTGATATGATTCCAAAGATTTTCCGGTGGGGATGCCTAGCTCGCTGGAAGTCAGGTAGGGGATGCCTAGCCTACCGACCCCGCCGTTGCGGACGCGCTGACCCGAGCCCCCGATAGCGTCTGTTTCCGGCCGCCTTGGCCTTGTCAAGGCAAGCACCATTCAGTAAGATTTGCCGCCTTATTTTCAGGGTGGCCCCTGAGGCTATAACGAATGAAAACTTTTACTGCGAAACCGGAAACCGTTAAGCGCGACTGGTACGTCGTCGACGCTGCCGGCCAGACCCTGGGTCGTCTGGCTACTGAAATCGCCAGCCGCCTGCGTGGCAAGCACAAGCCTGAATATACCCCGCACGTGGATACTGGCGACTACATCGTTGTGATCAATGCCGAGCAGGTGCGCGTCACCGGTGCCAAGAGCAGCGACAAGATGTACTACTCCCATTCCGGTTTCCCGGGCGGTATCAAGTCCATCAGTTTCGAAAAGCTGATCGCCAAGGCTCCCGAGCGTGTGATCGAGACTGCGGTCAAGGGTATGCTGCCGAAAAACCCGCTGGGTCGTGACATGTACCGCAAGCTGAAGGTGTATAAGGGTGCTGTTCATCCGCACACCGCACAGCAGCCTCAAGAACTGAAGATTTAAGGGGATAGCTCATCATGTCGGCGACTCAAAATTACGGCACTGGCCGTCGTAAGACTGCTACCGCTCGCGTCTTCCTGCGTCCGGGCACTGGCAAGATTTCCATCAACAATCGCTCCTTGGAGCAGTTCTTCGGTCGCGAAACCGCTCGTATGGTTGTGCGTCAGCCGCTCGAACTGACCGAGACCGTAGAAAAATTTGACGTATATGTCACCGTTATCGGTGGTGGTGTCAGTGGTCAGGCCGGCGCTATTCGTCATGGCATCACCCGTGCACTGATCGAATACGACGAGACCTTCCGCAGTCCGCTGCGTCGCGCTGGTTATGTGACTCGCGATGCCCGCGAAGTCGAGCGTAAGAAGGTTGGTCTGCGCAAGGCGCGTAAGCGTCCGCAGTACTCCAAGCGCTAATTTCTGCGCTTTCAAGGAACGCCCGGCATTCCCGAGAATGCCGGGCGTTTTTTTGTGTCCGGAAAACTTGCGACAGTTGGTCGCAAGTTTGGTGTCGGGCTTTTCAAGGGCGTTAGTATTATTGTATCCGGCTATTACCTTGTCAGACTTGAGGGTTTTATTTACCATTTTGCCGATTTTTTCGCGCGCCTCGTTTTTTTATTACAGGTCCGGATAACGGGCCGCAAAGTTGATGGGAGACAACTGAATGAGCAATGACGGCGTGAATGTTGGCCGGCGTCGCTTTCTAGTTGCAGCCACCTCCGTGGTGGGTGCGGCAGGAGCGGTGGGGGCTGCGGTCCCGTTCGTGGGATCCTGGTTCCCGAGTGCCAAGGCCAAGGCCGCAGGTGCACCGGTAAAGGTGAATGTCAGCAAAATCGGGCCGGGGCAACAAATAGTGGCTGAATGGCGTGGCCAGCCGGTATTTATCGTCCGCCGTACCGAGGAGACCCTCGCCAATCTGAAAAAGGTCGAATCTGCAATGGCGGACCCCGACTCGGCTGCCTCGGTTCAACCGGCGTATGTTGATCGGAAACTGCGTTCGATCAAACCGGAAATTCTGATTCTGGTCGGCCTCTGCACTCATCTGGGCTGTGCTCCTTCCTTCAGACCGGAGCTCGCCCCAGCGGATCTGGGGGGCGACTGGGTGGGAGGCTACTTCTGCCCCTGCCATGGTTCCAAGTATGATTTAGCCGGCCGTGTCTACAAGGCTCAACCTGCTCCCTTGAACCTGCCAGTACCGCCGCATTCTTACGAGTCGGATGATGTGATCATTGTCGGTGTGGATCAGGAGAAGGCTTGATGAGCAAGTTCATGGAATGGGTCGATGCCCGCTTCCCGGCCACCTCGATGTGGGAAGAGCATCTCTCCAAATATTACGCACCGAAGAACTTCAACTTCTTCTATTTCTTCGGCTCTCTGGCATTGCTGGTGCTCGTCAACCAGTTGCTGACCGGTATCTGGCTGACCATGAGTTTCACGCCGTCTGCCGAGGAGGCCTTCGCCTCCGTCGAATACATCATGCGTGACGTGGAGTATGGCTGGATCATCCGCTACCTGCACTCCACCGGTGCTTCGGCGTTCTTCGTCGTGGTCTATCTGCATATGTTCCGCGGGCTGCTCTACGGTTCCTATCAGAAACCGCGTGAGCTGGTGTGGATCTTCGGCATGCTGATCTACCTGTGTCTGATGGCCGAGGCCTTCATGGGCTACCTGCTGCCCTGGGGCCAGATGTCCTACTGGGGCGCCCAGGTGATCATCTCCCTGTTCGGCGCCATCCCGGTGATCGGCGAGGATTTGACCCAGTGGATTCGTGGTGACTACCTGATCTCCGGCATCACCCTGAACCGCTTTTTCGCCTTGCACGTAATCGCGCTGCCTATCGTCCTGCTCGGCTTGGTCGTGTTGCACATCCTGGCGCTGCACGAGGTCGGCTCGAACAACCCGGACGGCATCGAGATCAAAAAGAACAAGGACGCCAACGGCAAGCCGCTGGATGGCATTCCTTTCCATCCTTATTACACCGTAAAAGACATCGTTGGTGTGGTGGTATTCCTCTTTGTCTTCTGCGCCGTGGTGTTCTTCTTCCCGGAGATGGGAGGCTACTTCCTCGAGAAGCCCAACTTCGAACAGGCCAATGCCTTCAAGACGCCTGAGCACATCGCGCCGGTGTGGTACTTCACGCCATTCTACGCGATCCTGCGCGCGGTCCCTGACAAGCTGCTCGGGGTCATCGCCATGGGTGCGGCCATCGCTGTGCTGTTCGTCCTGCCTTGGCTGGATCGCAGCCCGGTCAAGTCGATGCGCTACAAGGGTTGGCTGAGCAAGTTGTGGCTGCTGGTATTCTGCATTTCCTTCCTGATCCTCGGTGTACTTGGTGTGCTTTCTCCCACCCCGGGCCGCACGCTGCTGTCACAGGTGTGCACGGTCCTGTACTTCGCGTTCTTTATCCTGATGCCGTTCTACACCAGGATGGAAAAGACCAAACCGGTTCCGGAAAGGGTGACTGGCTGATGAAAAAGCAATTTGCTGCATTGATTTTCGCAATTCTGCCGGCCTTCTCCTTAGCTGCTGGAGCTGGTGTCGAACTGGATAAGGTTGAGATTGACTTGACCGACAAGGCGGCCATGCAGGATGGCCTGCGGACCTTCGCCAACTACTGCATGGGTTGCCACAGTGCCCAGTTCCAGCGTTACGAGCGGGTGGCCAAGGACCTCGGCATTCCGGAAGGGATGATGATGGAGAATATCGTCTTTACCGGTGCCAAGATCGGCGACCACATGAAGATCGGCATGCGTCCCGAGGATGCCAAGGTCTGGTTTGGTGCGGCGCCGCCGGATCTGACGCTGGTTGCCCGGGTGCGTGGCAACGACTGGCTGTACAGCTATCTGCGCAGTTTCTATGAAGATCCGTCACGTCCGCTGGGGGTGAACAACACCGTGTTCCCCAACGTGGGCATGCCCAATGTGCTGGCTGGTTTGCAGGGGCGTCAGGTCTTCGGCTGCAAGCAAGTACAGGTGGTTGAGGATGGCAAGAAGCAGTACGATCCGCTCACGGGGGCGGAGATCACCCGCGAGGCTTGTGATCAACTGACCATTTTGCCGAAAACCGGTACGCTGACTGCAGATGAGTTCGACGATAAAGTCAAGAATCTGGTGACCTTCCTGGCTTACTCGGCCAATCCGGTTAAGCTGGAAAGCCAGCGTATCGGTAGCTACGTGCTCCTGTTCCTGGCGGTCTTCTTCGTGTTCGCCTATCTGCTCAAGCGCGAATACTGGAAAGACGTGCATTAAACCATTGCACTTGCACTTGAAAACACACGCGCCCGTATGGGCGCGTGTGTTTTTTATTCTGGAAATGTGACCTGCGAGCGAGGAGTTCGCCATGGGCATGACCAACTGGTTAACCTGTTATTCCGATCCGGCTGACCATTACTCTCACCGTGTGCGGATGGTGCTTGCCGAAAAGGGGGTTGCCGTCCAGATCCTCGATGTCGAGCCAGAGCAGGGGGCGGGCAAGCTCGCCGAGATCAGTCCCTACGGTACGCTACCTACACTAATCGATCGTAATCTGCTCCTGTACGAGCCAGGGGTGATTATGGAGTACCTTGAGGAGCGTTATCCGCATCCGCCGCTACTACCGGTGTATCCTGTGGCTCGTGCCAACAGTCGACTACTGATGCATCGCATCCAGAGGGACTGGTGTGCTCTGGCTGATCGCATCCTGGATCGGCGTAGCGAGAAAGGAGCTTGCAACCAGCTGCGCAAGGATCTGCGGGAGAGTTTGCTCGACGTATCGCCATTATTCGCTGAAAAGCCCTATTTCCTCAGTGAAGAGCCGAGCCTGGTGGATTGTTGCCTCTCGCCACTTCTCTGGCGGCTACCGCTGCTGGATATAGTGTTGCCACGAAGTGCGAAACCGCTGCTCGAATACATGGAGCGCCAGTTCGCTCGTCAGGCCTTCCAGGCTAGCCTGTCCGCTGTCGAACGCGATATGCGGCAATTATGAAGGAGGTTGCTATGAACTCCAGTCGTCCCTATTTACTCCGCGCACTCTATGAGTGGATTGTCGACAACGATTGCACACCCCATCTGCTGGTCAACGCCGAGATATCGAGTGTGCAGGTCCCGGCAGGCTACGTGAGCGACGGGCAAATTGTGCTCAATGTTTCTCCCGGCGCCGTGCGGCATCTGCACATGGACAATCAGGGCGTGAGTTTTGAGGGCCGCTTTGGTGGTGTCGCCCACAGCCTGTACGTGCCTTCCGAAGCCATTATGGCCATCTATGCGCGGGAAAACGGTCAGGGCATGGTCTTCGAAATCGAACCGCCTGCTGCAGAGGAAAATTCCGATCCGGATGACGATGATCCTTCCAGTGGCGAGCCGCCGCGGCCGGCC
This sequence comes from Azotobacter armeniacus, assembly GCF_054779355.1. Taxonomy (NCBI): domain Bacteria; kingdom Pseudomonadati; phylum Pseudomonadota; class Gammaproteobacteria; order Pseudomonadales; family Pseudomonadaceae; genus Azotobacter; species Azotobacter armeniacus. The sequence goes on along the minus strand of NZ_BAAGYK010000003.1, from coordinate 23,653 downwards.
GGGCGACCCAGTCTGAAGGTGGTTAAATAGCAGGCAATAAAAAAGCGATCCTGTGATCGCCTTTTTATTGGTGTTGGTGTCTTCAGTCCATGTACTGAAACAGCTTGACGACCTTCTGCACGCCTGAAACGCTCTGGACCAGATTGGTGGCTCGATTTGCTTCCTGGCGAGTGATCAGACCCAGCAGGTAGACGATGCCGTTCTCGGTGACCACCTTGATTTTCGAGCCAGGCACCGTGTTGTCGGCAAGCATCTGGGTCTTGATCTTGGTGGTCAGCAGGGAATCGTTGCTGCGGGCCAGAAGGGAGGTGGGGAGAAGGATCTGTATTTCATTGTGCACCCTCGTCACTCCGGGGACCGAGCGCGCGGCCTGTTCGGCGAGTTGTTTAAGTTCGGCGCGAGGGGTCTGACCGGCGAGCAGGGTGACGCCGTTGTAAGTAGTGACCACGATATGCGAGCTGTCGCTGCCCAGGTCGGCATGGGCTTGGCGGATCTTTTCAGCAACTTTGGGTTCGATGAATTGATCGTCGATCGAGTTGCCAATGCTGCGATTGCTGCAACCGCCCAGGATGAGGCTTGCCGCCAGGGCCGCGGTGATCAGGAGTGAGCGCTTCATTCTTCGCTTCCGAACAGTTGGTTGTCGATCAAATCGCACAGACAGTGGATGACCAGCAGATGTACTTCCTGGATGCGTGCCGTGACCTTGGCGGGCACCCGGATCTCGACATCCTCGGGAAGCAGCAGCGAGGCCATGCCGCCGCCGTCACGGCCGGTCAGGGCAACCACCAGCATTTCCCTGTCATGGGCAGCCTGGATGGCCTGGATCACGTTGGCGGAATTGCCGCTGGTGGAGATGGCCAGTAGAACGTCGCCGGGCTGGCCCAGGGCGCGGATCTGTTTGGAGAATACTTCGTTGTAGCTGTAGTCGTTGGCAATCGAGGTGAGGGTCGAGCTGTCGGTGGTCAGCGCCATGGCCGGCAAGCTGGGGCGTTCGCGCTCGAAGCGATTGAGCAGCTCCGAGGAAAAATGCTGCGCATCTCCGGCCGAGCCGCCATTGCCGCAGGAGAGGATCTTGCCCTCGTTGAGCAGGGTCTGAACCATGAGCTCGCTGGCCTGGGCGATGTGGGGGAGGATGACCTCCATGGCCTGCTGCTTGGTTTCGATGCTGGCCTGGAAGAGCTGGCGGATGCGGGATTGCATGTCCATCGGCGATAACCTTCAAAGTCGGGTGTCCGCTACAGCCAGAGCGATGTTCTGGCTTATGGTGCGGTGTGGCTGTTGCAGGGTGTCCGAAGCTCTTGCCGGGACACGGCAGGCGCGGTTGCAGGGTCAGGCATCAAAGGCGTTTCGGATCCAATTCAGGTCTCTGGATGCGCTCTTGTCGGCATTGATGGCGACGACGTCGAAGCGGCAGGGATGCTTGGCCCAGCGTGGCTCACTTTGCAGGAAGTACTGGGCAGCGCGGACGAGTTTCATGCGCTTGCGCGCATCGACGCTTTCCAGCGCGCCTCCCCAGGCAATATGCTGCCGATAGCGTACCTCGACGAATACTACTGTATCGCCGTCGAGCATGACCAGATCGAGCTCACCGCATCGACAGCGCCAGTTCTGCGCCAAGAGGCGCAGCCCTTGCGCTGCGAGATGGCTGTGGGCGAGGGCTTCGGCGTCGCGTCCGCTGCGCTGCCTGTTCATGTCAGTAGCTGCTGGCCGGCAGGCGTTGAACCTGGCCGTCGTGAAAGGCGGCCCAGGGCAGTTGGCGCTGGATGCGTTGATCGGAACTCAGGCTCAGGGTGCCGGAGAAGCCGTCGATGCGAGTTTCCGGCATGGTTTTGAGTTGTGTCAGGCGTGGGGTGAGTCGATAGGCATCGACCCCCATGGCGTAGAGGCGTCCCAGGCTGCCATTGGCCTGGGGCCATTGGCTACCAACCAGTTGCGGCAGGTTGTCGGTCGAGCTGGCATTCAGCAGCCAGGGGGTCTCGCAGAACTGGATGCCTTCCAGATCTAGGAAATAATTCTGCTCTTCCTTTGGGCTGTAGAGATGCGAGGTAGCATAAACTGGCACATCGGCGGCATATTGGAAAGCGAGAGTTGGCTTGATTTGCTGGGCTTGCTGCGGGGTAGCGGCGAGGAAGATGAAGTCGATGTCGCGACGCCGCGAAGGTTGTGTGGCCACCTCGACGCCAAGCACGCTCTGCAGGCGTTTGCCGCGCGCCTCGCTCTGGCGCAGCTGAAACAGCTCGGCGATCTGCTGAGTCAGGCGGGCGGGCTGGTCGATGCGCAAGACGGCAATCAGGTTGCCGCCAGCGGCCTGCCAATTCTGCTGGAAGGCTTGGAGAATGCGATCACCCCATTCGCCGGAGGGCACCATGACGACGCCCCGGCGCATGCCGTCGACCCAAGCACGGCGGGCGGCTTCGCGGGCCTCGTCTTCAGCCGCCAAGCCGAACTGAAAGAGTTGCGGCGGGCTTTCCTGGCCGACAGTGCCATAGTTCAGTGCGAGGGTGGTGATCGGCAACTGCTCACGATCGCCGAGCTGTTTGACTAGAGGCTTTTCCAGGGGGCCAACGACCAGTTGTACTCCGGCGGCCTGGGCCTGGCGATAGAAGTCGTCAAGGGAGGTCAATCGGCTGCTGTCGTAGACTTCGATGCTGGGTGGCTGCTGGCCGCTTTGCTGCGCCTGGTAATGGGCTGCCATGAAGCCGTTGCGCAGGGCGCGGGACACCGAGGCGAGCTGGCCTTCCTCAGGGAGCAGGAGAGCGATCTTGTTCAGGGGCTGGCTGGCCAGTTCCCGCAGCTTGCGCAGCGGTGCCGGCAATTGCAGGGCGGCCGGGTGTTGCGGATTCGTCGCGCGCCATTGGTCGATGGCGGCCTGCTGTAGCTCCAGGGTGCCAGCGCTTTTCGTCGTACGTGCCAGGGACAGCCAGCCACCCAGTTCGCTGTTCTCCTCTCCGGGCACGCTCAGGGCATCCAGCGGCAGACTCTGGATCAGGCGCCAGATGCTTTCATGGTTCACGCTGGCGGCCGACTCGTTCAGCAGGGGAGCAATGAGCACCCGCTCGCGGGCGGCATTCAGGCGCTGGCTATCCGCTTCCAGGGCGCGGGCGCGAGTTAGCTGGGTGCGGGTCTGCTGCTGGACGGGCAGTTCGCCCAAGTGCTGCATGCTGGGATGGTTCAAGGCCTTGAGCGCCGCCTTGGCGTTGTTGCGGGCCAAGGCAATCTCTGCGCTGAGAGTGCTGGCAAAGATCTGCTGGGCGGGTTTGAGGCTGTCCAGCGGGGTCTGTTCGAGAATGCGCACGGCCTGGCCGAGATCCTTCTGCCTGTAGGCCTGGTCGGCGGCCGCCAAGCGCAGGAGTGCGGCCTTTTCCGGCTTGCTTTTGTCGGCCTGCTGCAGCAGTTGCTCGACGCTGGCTTGAGTGGGGGTTGGCAGTTCGCCCAGTCTGGATGATGGCGAGCTGGCGCAGGCGACCAGAAGGCAGGCAAGGAAAAGGGCGGGAAGGGGACGCAGGCAGGCGATCATTGAGGCGTTCCTGATGCTCAAGACAAGTGAAGAATTGTACCCAAGCCTTGCCCTGGGTGCGATGTCATGCTCGGGAAACCGGCTATAATGCGCGTTTCGACTGCGCTAGGGGTCGCCGTGACTGCGTCTGCTGCTCTGAATCCAATGCTGGGCATGCTTTATGTCGTCGCTACCCCAATTGGCAATCTTGACGACATTACTGCGCGGGCCCTTCGGGTGCTGCGCGACGTCGCTTTGATTGCCGCCGAGGATACTCGCCATTCGGCGCGTCTGTTGCGGCATTTTGGTATCACGACGCCCTTGGTGGCCTGCCATGAGCACAATGAGCGCGATCAAGGCGGGCGCTTTCTGGCGCGTCTGCAGGCAGGCGAGGATGTTGCGCTGATTTCTGATGCCGGTACACCGCTGATTTCCGATCCGGGCTTTCATCTGGTGCGCCAGGCGCGAGCCGCAGGCATAAAAGTGGTTCCGGTACCCGGGCCCTGTGCGCTGATTGCCGCCCTGTCCGCCGCGGGGCTGCCTTCCGATCGATTCGTCTTTGAGGGCTTTCTGCCGGCCAAGGCGGTTGGGCGTCTGGCGCGTCTGGAACAGTTGAAAGAGGAGTCTCGAACGCTGATTTTCTATGAGGCGCCGCATCGATTGTTGGAGTGCCTGGGGGACCTCGAGCGGATCATGGGGGCTGATCGTTTGGCAGTTCTGGCGCGGGAGTTGACCAAGACGTTCGAGACTCTCAAGGGGTTGCCGCTCGGCGAGTTGCGCCCCTGGGTCGCTGCCGATGGCAATCAGCAGCGTGGTGAATGCGTGCTGCTGGTGGCCGGATGGCAGGCCCCCTCTGAAGGGTCGGTGCCGGTGGCGGCGCTCCGTGTCCTTGATCTTCTGCTCAAGGAGATGCCGTTAAAGCGGGCGGCGGCGCTGGCGGCCGAAATTACCGGGGTGCGCAAGAATTTGCTCTATCAGGCTGCCTTGGGGCGCCAAGGCTGAGTCCGACTTGGACTCTGTACCAGAGGAATGCTTGCGGATGGGCTCCATGACCATTACCCTTGCCGGCGGAGAGTCGATCGGGCAGTCGCTGTTCCATATTGTTCCCCAATATGGGAGGGAGGAAAGTCCGGGCTCCATAGGGCAGAGTGCCAGGTAACGCCTGGGGGGCGTGAGCCTACGGAAAGTGCCACAGAAAACAACCGCCTAAGTGCGCAAGCGCCGGTAAGGGTGAAAAGGTGCGGTAAGAGCGCACCGCACGGCTGGCAACAGTCCGTGGCTAGGTAAACCCCACTCGGAGCAAGACCAAATAGGGATCCATCGGCGTGGCCCGCGCTGGATCCGGGTAGGTTGCTAGAGGCGGCCAGCGATGGTCGTCGTAGAGGAATGACTGTCCTCGACAGAACCCGGCTTACAGATCGACTCTCCTCCTTTTTCCCTTCTCCCGCCCTTCGCAGAGCCGCTTCAAAAACGGCTACGGCTCCTTCACGCCATAATGCGCTTTAAGTGTGAAATTCAGCTTATTGATTTTGTTGGACTTGTTTCTCACTAGTTGCGGTTTCTTCTCTCATATTCACCTAAATCTCCGTTCTATAAGGATTTTTTCATTTTGACCTGCCTTGACGGAGGGGGAGGGCGTTCCTATAGTGTGCGCAGGTGGTACGAAGTGGAATAAAGTGGGTTTCAGTGGGCAGGGAAGCTTGAAGTCAGGGGAAGCGCGACCATGTTTCGCGGAGCTAACGCCGTTAGTCTCGACGCCAAGGGGCGGATCTCGATGCCTGCCCGGTATCGTGACGAGCTCGGCTCTCGTTCGGCGGGTCAGCTCATCGTCACCATCGATGCAATGGATCCCTGCCTATGCATATATCCCCTGCCGGAATGGGAGCTCATCGAGGCCAAATTGCGCGAGCTTCCCTCGTTGCGTGAGGAAATTCGCCGTTTGCAGCGTCTCTTGATTGGTAATGCCGTGGATCTCGAACTGGATGGCAGTGGACGTTTTCTGATTCCGCCACGCCTGCGGGAGCATGCGAACCTGGACAAGCACGCAATGTTGGTCGGCCAGCTGAACAAGTTTCAGCTGTGGAGCGAGGATGCCTGGACTGCGATTGCGGAAGCAGACCTGGCGGCTATCAAACAACAACCCGGCGATCTGCCGGGTGAACTGCGTGACTTGATCCTGTGACTATGAACAGCGGCTTCAGCCATATCACCGTGCTACTCGAGGAAGCAGTCGATGCTCTGTCCGTACGGTCGGACGGCTGCTATCTGGATGGCACTTTCGGGCGGGGCGGGCATAGCCGGCTGATCCTGGAGCGCCTTGGGCCGGCGGGGGGCTTGCTTGGGTTCGACAAGGATCCCCAGGCGATCGCCACCGGGCAAGCGCTGACTGCCGAGGATGGCCGCTTTGTCGTCGTGCAGCGTAGTTTCGCCGAGCTGGCGGACGAGCTGGCGATGCGCGGGCTGATCGGCAAGGTCAGTGGCGTGCTGTTCGATCTGGGCGTGTCCTCGCCGCAGTTGGACGATCCCGAGCGCGGCTTCAGCTTTCTCAACGACGGCCCGTTGGATATGCGCATGGATCCGAGCCATGGCGTGAGCGCGGCCGAATGGCTGGCCAATGCCACTGCCGAGGAAATTGCCCGCGTATTCAAGGATTATGGCGAAGAGCGCTTTGCCAGGCGTATGGCGCAAGCCGTAGTGCAGCGCCGGCAGGAAAGGCCGTTCGAGCGCACCGCCGACTTGGCACAGGTGCTGGCCGCCGCCAATCCGGCCTGGGAGAAGGGTAAGAATCCGGCGACTCGCGCCTTCCAAGGGTTGCGCATCTATATCAATAATGAGCTTGGCGATCTCGAGCAGGGACTCGACGCAGCGCTGGAGGCGCTTGAGCTCGGCGGCCGCCTGGTGGTGATCAGCTTCCATTCACTGGAGGACCGCATCGTCAAGCAGTTCATGCGTCGGCAGGCCAGGGGCGAGGCGGACAAGCTGCCGCGTGATCTGCCGATCCGTCCGGCTGCCTTCGAGCCGCGCCTCAGACTGATCGGCAAGCCGCAGTACGCTTCAGAGTCCGAACTTAAGGTCAATCCGCGTGCCCGCAGTGCGGTCATGCGCGTGGCGGAGAAGCTTCGATGAGCCGCGTACCGGGCAAGGCCATGCCAGCCGGCAGTCTGCTGATGCTGGTGCTCTTCATTGCCGCCCTGTTCTCCGCCATCGCGGTGTCTTACAGCGCCTACTGGAATCGCCAGCTGCTCAATGCCCTGTACGGCGAGTTGAGCGAGCGCGACAAGCTGCAGGCCGAGTGGGGGCGGCTGATTCTCGAGCAAAGCACCTGGACCGCGCACAGCCGGGTCGAGAGCCTGGCCAGCGAAACCTTAAAGATGCGTATTCCCGATGCGACAGAAGTACGACTGGTGGCGCCATGATGAGACTTGAGGGTGCGCTCTATCCTTGGCGTTTCCGTCTTGCGCTGATTCTTTTGGCGCTGATGGTCGCCGCCATTACCTGGCGCATCGTCGACCTGCATGTCTTCGATCATGATTTCCTTAAGGGACAGGGCGATGCGCGCAGCATGCGGCACATCCCCATACCAGCGCATCGCGGGCTGATCACCGATCGCAACGGCGAGCCGCTGGCGGTCAGTACCCCGGTCACTACCCTGTGGGGCAATCCGAAGGAATTGGCCGGCGCGCGCGACCAGTGGGCGGCTCTGGCCAAGGCCTTGGGGCAGGATACGAAGGCTCTGGCCGAGCGTCTGGAGCAGTTGGCCGGGCGCGAGTTCACCTACCTGACGCGGGGCCTCACCCCCGAGCAGGGGCAGGCCGTGCTCGACCTGAAGATCCCCGGCGTCTACGCCCTGGAGGAGTTCCGGCGGTTCTACCCGGCGGGCGAGGTCACCGCTCATGTGCTCGGCTTCACCGATATCGACGATCACGGTCGCGAGGGCATGGAGCTGGCTTTCGACGAGTGGCTGGCCGGCGTGCCCGGCAAGCGCCAGGTGCTCAAGGACCGCCGCGGCCGGCTGATCCGGGATGTGCAGGTGGTGCAGAACGCCAAGGCGGGCAAGACGCTGGAGCTGTCCATCGATCTACGCCTGCAATATCTGGCGCATCGCGAGTTGCGCAATGCCATCACCGAGGTCGGCGCCAAGGCCGGCACTCTGGTGATGCTCGATGTGAAGACTGGCGAAGTGCTGGCAATGGTCAACCAGCCGACCTACAACCCGAACAACAAGCGCAACCTCAACCCGGCGGCCATGCGCAATCGTGCGCTGGTTGACGTTTTCGAGCCGGGCTCGACGATGAAACCGCTATCCATGAGCGCCGCGCTGGAGACTGGACGCTGGAGGCCGGAAGACAAGGTGGGGGTGGCTCCGGGTAGGCTGCAGATCGGGCGCTACACCATCCGCGACGTCTCCCGCGCCGAAGGCGGCATACTCGACCTGACCGGCATCCTGATCAAGTCGAGCAACGTCGGCATGAGCAAGGTTGCCTTTGATATCGGCGGCGAGTCTATCTACTTGCTGATGCAGCGCGTCGGCTTCGGTCAGGACACTGGCCTGGGCTTTCCCGGCGAGCGGGTGGGCAACCTGCCCAACCACCGAGAGTGGCGCAAGGCGGAGACCGCTACCCTGTCCTACGGCTACGGCCTCTCCGTGACGGCCGTGCAGTTGGCCCATGCCTATGCCACCCTGGCCAACGATGGACGCTCGGTACCGCTGGCGTTGGCCCGGCAGGATCATCCGCAGGAGGGCATTCAGGTCATTTCCCCGAATGTCGCCAAGACCATGCAGGGCATGCTGCAGCAGGTCGTCGAGGCGCCGGGCGGCGTATTCCGCGCCAAGGTGCCGGGCTACCACGTTGCAGGCAAGAGTGGCACCGCGCGCAAGACCAGCGTGGGCGCCAAGGGTTACAAGGAAAAGTCGTATCGCTCGCTGTTCGCCGGCTTCGCTCCGACCAGCAACCCACGCATCGCCATGGCTGTGGTGATCGACGAGCCGAGCAACGGCACCTATTTCGGTGGCCTGGTTTCGGCGCCGGTGTTCGGCAGGGTCATGGCCGGTGCGCTACGTCTGATGAACGTGGCGCCGGACAACCTGCCGCCGTCCGTCGAAACGAAAACTGCCGACAGGGAAGCGCCTGGCAAAGGAGACCGTATCTGATGCCCATGCCCCTCAATCAACTGTTGCCCCAGGCCGAGAGCGCGGTACTAATCCGCGAGCTGACCCTGGACAGCCGCCAGGTACGTCCGGGCGATCTATTCCTCGCGGTCCCCGGTGGGCGGCAGGATGGCCGCAGCCATATCGACGATGCCCTCGCTCGTGGCGCCGCCGCCGTGGCCTATGAGGCTGCGGGGGCACCGGTGCTTGCCGGCAATGGCGTGCCGCTGGTGCCGATCAAGGGGCTGGCCGGACAGCTGTCGGCGATTGCCGGGCGCTTCTATGGCGAGCCGAGTCGGGCCCTGCGTTTGATCGGCGTGACCGGCACCAACGGCAAGACCAGTGTCAGCCAGCTGCTTGCCCAGGCCCTGGACCTGCTCGGCGAGCGTTGCGGCATCATCGGTACTCTGGGCAATGGTTTCCACCGCGCGCTGCAGAGTGGTCGGTGCACCACCCCCGACCCGCTCGGCGTGCAGGCGGCTCTGGCTGGACTGAAGCAGGCCGGCGCCCGTGCCGTATCCATGGAGGTGTCCTCCCACGGCCTTGAGCAGGGCCGGGTGGCGGCGCTGGATTTCGATGTGGCAGTCTTCACCAACCTGTCGCGCGACCATCTGGACTACCACGGCACCATGGACGCCTATGCCGCGGTAAAGGCCCGGCTGTTCGCCTGGCCCGGCCTGCGTTGCCGAGTGATTAACCTGGACGACGCTCTCGGTCGCCAACTGGCGGAAGAGACGCAGACTTCCCGCGTGATCGGCTATAGCCTGGAGGATCGCTCCGCCCAGCTGCACTGTCGCCGGGTGCATTTCGACGAGCAGGGCGTGCGTGCCGAGGTGGTGACCTCGCAGGGCGAAGGGTTGCTGCACAGTCCGCTGCTGGGCCGCTTCAACCTGAGCAATCTGCTGGCTGTGGTCGCTGTGCTGCTGGGGCTGGATTACGCACTGGACGAGATCCTTCGCGTCATGCCGCAGCTGCAGGCCCCGGCCGGACGCATGCAGCGCCTGGGTGGTGGTGACAGGCCGTTGATCGTGGTGGATTACGCGCATACTCCGGATGCCCTGGAAAAGGTGCTGGAAGCGCTGCGTCCGCATGTCCGCGGACGCCTGCTGTGCATGTTCGGCTGTGGCGGTGACCGTGATCGCGGCAAGCGTCCGCTGATGGCGGCGGTTGCCGAGCGGCTGGCCGACGAGGTGCTGGTCACCGACGACAATCCACGCAGCGAGTCTCCGGAGCAGATCTTTGCCGATATCCGCAGCGGCGTTGCCGCACCGGAAAAGATTGCCTGCCTGCATGGGCGCGGCCAGGCGATTGCCCGGGTGATTGCCGATGCCAAAGCGAGCGATGTGCTGCTACTGGCCGGCAAGGGACACGAGGACTACCAGGAGATCGAGGGCGTGCGCCACCCTTTTTCCGACATCGAGGAGGCCGCCAAGGCCCTGCGCGCTTGGGAGGCGGCACATGCTTGAGGCTCTGCATCTGAACGAAATCGCCGGCCTGCTGCAGGGGCGTCTGGCTGGGGCCGATGAGGCCTTCGATTCGGTCGGTACAGACAGCCGGGCGATCTGTCCCGGGCAGTTGTTCGTCGCACTGGTCGGACCACGTTTCGATGGCCACGCTTTCCTCGCCGAGGCTGCCGCCAAGGGGGCGGTGGCCGCCTTGGTTCAGCGCGTGATGCCGGAAGTGGGGCTGCCGCAGCTGCAGGTGGCCGATACCCGCCTTGCCCTCGGCTTGCTGGGTGGTTTTAACCGCCAGGCCTACAGCGGCCCGTTGGCCGCGGTGACCGGCTCCAGCGGCAAAACCACGGTCAAGGAAATGCTCGCCAGCATCCTGCGCACCCGAGGCCCGGTACTGGCCACCCGTGGCAACCTGAACAACGAGCTGGGCGTGCCGCTGACCCTACTTGAGCTGGCGCCCGAGCATGTCGGCGCAGTAGTCGAACTGGGTGCCTCGCGGATCGGTGAGATCGCCTATACCGTTGGCTTGACCCGGCCGCAGGTGGCAATCATCACCAATGCCGGCACGGCCCATGTCGGCGAGTTCGGCGGTCCAGAAAGGATCATCGAGGCCAAGGGCGAGATCCTTGAGGGGCTGTCTGCCGACGGCGTTGCCGTGCTCAATCGCGACGATCGGGCCTTCGCCACCTGGCAGCAGCGTGCTGCAGGGCGGCGCGTGCTGAGTTTCGCTCTGGATGATATTGCTGCCGACTTCCGGGCTTGGGATATCCAGCCCGACACCCGCGGCTGCTCGGCCTTCACCCTGCAAGGGCCAGCCGGCGAGGCGCGCATCCAGCTCAACCTGCTCGGCCGGCACAATGTGGCCAATGCTCTGGCCGCGGCGGCGGCAGCTCACGCCCTGGGTATGCCGCTGGTCGGAATCCAGGCCGGCCTGGAGAGTCTGCAACCGGTCAAGGGCCGTGCCGTGGCGCAGCTTGCACCGAACGGCGTGCGAGTAATCGACGACAGCTACAACGCAAACCCCGCGTCAATGTGCGTGGCTATCGATATACTCGCCGGCTTTTCCGGACGCACCGTCCTTGCCCTTGGCGACATGGGTGAACTGGGCGCCTGGGCGGAGGAGGGCCACCGCCAGGTTGGCGCCCACGCCGCCGGCAAGGTCGATGCCCTGTATGCCGTGGGGCCGCTGATGGCTCATGCGGTCGCTGCGTTCGGAGACAACGGCCGGCATTTCGCCGACCAGGCAAGCCTGCTCGAGGCCCTGCGCGGCGAGCAGCATCCCGACACCACCATTCTAATCAAGGGTTCGCGAAGTGCGGCGATGGACAAAATCGTCTCGGCTCTCTGCGGTTCCAGCGAGGAGATTCACTAAATGCTGCTGCTGCTGGCAGAGTACCTGCAACAGTTCCACACCGGTTTCGCGGTTGTCCAGTACCTGACCCTGCGCGGGATTCTCGGGGTGCTGACCGCCCTGATCCTGGCTCTGTGCCTGGGGCCCTGGATGATTCGGACCCTGCAGATCCGCCAGATCGGTCAGGCGGTGCGCGACGATGGTCCGCAATCGCACCTGTCGAAGAAGGGCACGCCGACCATGGGCGGCGCGCTGATCCTGTCCGCCATCGCCATCAGCACCCTGCTTTGGGCCGACCTGTCCAACCGCTACGTCTGGGTCGTGCTGGCCGTGACCCTGCTGTTCGGCGCCATCGGCTGGGTCGACGACTACCGCAAGGTGATCGAGAAGAACTCCCGCGGCCTGCCGAGCCGCTGGAAGTACTTCTGGCAATCAGTGTTCGGTCTCGGCACCGCGCTCTTCCTTTATATGACTGCGCAGACGCCGGCCGAGACTACCCTGATCCTACCGCTGATCAAGACCATCGAGATTCCCCTCGGCGCTGGTTTTATCATGCTGACCTATTTCGTCATCGTCGGCTCGAGCAACGCGGTGAACCTGACCGACGGACTCGACGGCCTGGCGATCATGCCAACGGTGATGGTTGGCGGTGCTCTGGGCATCTTCTGCTACCTGTCCGGCAACGTGAAGTTTGCCGAATACCTGCTGATTCCCAACGTGGCTGGGGCCGGCGAGCTGATCGTGTTCTGCGGCGCGCTGATTGGCTCCGGTCTCGGCTTTCTCTGGTTCAACACCTATCCGGCGCAGGTCTTCATGGGCGACGTCGGGGCCCTGGCGCTAGGTGCCTCGCTTGGCACCATCGCGGTGATCGTCCGTCAGGAAGTGGTGCTGTTCATCATGGGCGGGGTGTTCGTCATGGAAACCCTGTCGGTAATGATCCAGGTCGCGTCCTTCAAGCTCACCGGCAAGCGGGTGTTCCGCATGGCGCCAATCCACCACCATTTCGAATTGAAAGGCTGGCCGGAGCCGCGGGTAATCGTGCGTTTCTGGATCATCACCGTGATACTGGTGCTGATCGGCCTGGCGACCCTGAAACTGCGCTGAGGACAGGGAAATGAGCCTGATCGCTTCCGACCACTTCCGCATCGTTGTCGGCCTCGGCAAGAGCGGCATGTCTCTAGTCCGCTTTCTGGCCGGCCAGGGCGCGCACTTCGCTGTGGTTGACACCCGCGCGAATCCGCCGGAACTGGCCACGCTGCAGCGCGACCACCCGCAGGTCGAGGTGCATTGCGGCGCTCTGGACGTGGACTTCCTCTGCCGTGCCAGCGAACTCTACGTCAGTCCTGGACTGGCGCTGACCGCCCCGGCGCTGCAGGCTGCGGCGGCGCGCGGGGTGAAGCTGTCCGGCGACATCGAACTGTTTGCCCGCCATGCCAAGGCACCGATCGTCGCCATCACCGGCTCCAACGCGAAGAGCACCGTGACCACTCTGGTCGGCGAGATGGCCCGCGCAGCTGGCAAGCGCGTAGTGGTGGGCGGCAACCTTGGTATCCCGGCGCTGGATCTGCTGGACGACAGCGTCGAGCTCTATGTTCTGGAGCTTTCCAGCTTCCAGTTGGAAACCACTGAGCGGCTGAGTGCCGAGGTGGCCACCTGCCTCAACATCAGCGAAGACCACATGGATCGCTATGCCGATCTGCAAGCCTATCACCTGGCCAAGCACCGCATCTTCCGCGGCGCGCGACAGGTGGTGGTGAATCGTGATGATCCGCTGTCCCGTCCGCTGGTCGCCGACCAGCTGCCGTGCTGGACCTTCGGTCTTGACAAGCCGGACTTCAAGGGCTTCGGACTGATCGAGGAAAATGGCGAGAAGTACCTGGCCTTCCAGTTCGAGGCGCTGCTGCCGGTCTGCGAGCTGAAGATCCGCGGTGCCCACAACCAGGCCAACGCCCTGGCGGCACTGGCACTGGGCCATGCGGTCGGCCTGCCGATCGCCCCGATGCTGGATACCCTGAGGGCCTTCACCGGGCTGCCGCACCGCTGCCAGTGGCTGCGGGAACTGCACGGGGTCGGTTATTACGATGACTCCAAGGCCACCAACGTGGGCGCCGCGCTGGCGGCGATCGGTGGGCTGGGTGCGGATATCGCCGGCAAATTGGTGCTGATCGCCGGCGGCGACGGCAAGGGTGCGGATTTCTCCACCCTGCGCCAGCTGGTCGCCGAGCACTGCCGCGCCGTGCTCCTGCTCGGCCGCGATGCCGAGCGCATCGCTGCGGTGCTGGAGGGCGCCGTGCCGCTGGTCCGGGTGAAGACGCTGGAGGAGGCTGTCGAGCGCGCGGCTGCGCTGGCCGAGGAGGGCGACGCTGTGCTGCTGTCACCGGCCTGCGCCAGCCTGGACATGTTCCGGAACTTCGAGGAGCGCGGGCAATTCTTTGCCCGGGCGGTGGAGGCGCTCTCCTGATGCTGGCCCTGCTGCGTCCCTATCCGTCCCCGCTGTTCAACCGGCGCGGCTTCGATGTCGATTTCCCGATGCTGGCCTGCTGTCTGGCGCTGCTCGGCCTAGGGCTGGTGATGATCACCTCTGCGTCCTCCGAGGTGGCGGCGGTGCAGACCGGCAACACCTTTTACTACATGGTCCGTCATCTGGTGTATCTGGTGATCGGTATCGTCGCCGGTGGCATAGTGATGCTGGTACCGCTGGAAACCTGGCAAAGCATGGGCGGCAAGCTGCTGCTGGCCGCCTTCGGCGTGCTGATCCTGGTGCTGATCCCAGGTATCGGCCGCGAGGTGAACGGCTCGATGCGCTGGATCGACTTCGGCGCCTTTAACATCCAGCCATCGGAGGTCGCCAAGCTGTTCGTGGTGATCTACCTCGCCGGCTATCTGGTGCGCCGCGAGGAGGAGGTGCGCCGGCGCTGGATCGGCTTCATCAAGCCGATCATCGTGCTGATCCCGCTGGCCGGATTGCTGCTGCTGGAGCCGGACTTCGGCGCCACCGTGGTGATGCTGGGCTCCGCCGCGGCCATGCTGTTCCTCGGCGGGGTCGGCCTGTTCCGTTTCACCCTGCTGGCCGCCGCCGCTGTCGGCGCGGTGTTCATCCTGGTACAAACCCAGGAATACCGCCTGCAGCGGCTAATTACCTTCACCGATCCCTGGGCCGACCAGTTCGGTGCCGGCTACCAACTGACCCAGGCGCTGATTGCCTTCGGGCGCGGCGAGTGGCTGGGGGTCGGACTCGGCAACAGCGTGCAGAAACAGTTCTACCTGCCGGAGGCGCACACCGACTTCGTCTTCTCCGTGCTGGCCGAAGAGCTGGGCATGTTTGGCGCGCTGTCCACCCTCGGCCTGTTCACCTTTGTCTGCGTGCGGGCCCTCTATCTCGGCCTATGGGCGGAGAAGGCCCGGCACTATTTCTCGGCCTATGTGGCCTATGGACTGGCCTTCCTGTGGATCGGCCAGTTCCTCATCAATATCGGGGTGAACGTCGGTCTGCTGCCGACCAAGGGACTGACCTTGCCCTTCCTCAGCTATGGCGGCAGCTCGCTGGTGATCTGCTGTGTCAGCCTGGGCCTGCTGCTGCGCCTGGACTGGGAGCGTCGCACCCAACTGGGCAATGAGAATGCGCGGTTTAGCGAGGAGGATTTCGCCGAGGATCGCGAGGAGCAAGCCGATGGGCGCTAACGTACTGATCATGGCTGGCGGTACCGGGGGGCATGTGTTCCCGGCGCTCGCCTGTGCCCGCGAATTCCAGGCCCGTGGCTATGCCGTGCACTGGCTGGGCACTCCGCGCGGAATCGAGAACGAGTTGGTGCCCCCTGCCGGACTGCCGCTGCACCGGATCCAGATCTGCGGGCTGCGCGGCAAGGGGCTGGCGACTCTGCTCAAGGCACCCTTCCAACTGCTCAGGTCGCTATTCCAGGCCCGCCGCGTCATGCGCGAGCTGCGCCCGTTGTGCGTGCTGGGCATGGGCGGCTTCGTCACCGGCCCCGGCGGTGTGGCGGCGAAGCTGGCCGGTGTGCCCCTGATCATCCACGAACAGAACGCCGTGGCCGGCACCACCAACCGAGCGCTGGCGCCAATCGCCAGTCGGGTCTGCGAGGCCTTTCCGGATACCTTCGGGGTCACCAACAAGCGGCGTACCACTGGCAACCCTGTGCGGCCCGAGCTGTTCCTGGAGGCGCCGCGCCTGGCCCTGGAAGGGCGCCGGCTGCGGCTGCTGGTCCTGGGCGGCAGCCTGGGTGCCGAGCCCCTGAACAAGCTGCTGCCCGCGGCGCTGGCGTTAATCCCCGCCGAGCAGCGGCCGGATATCTTCCATCAGGCCGGCAGGCAGCACCACGAGATCACCGCCGTGCGCTATCACGAGGCCGGAGTCAGGGCTGAGGTCGTACCCTTCATCGAGGACATGGCCCGCGCCTATACCTGGGCCGATCTGGTGGTCTGCCGTGCCGGCGCCTTGACCGTGAGCGAGCTGGCCGCCGCCGGGCTGCCGGCGCTGCTGGTGCCGCTGCCCCATGCCATCGACGATCACCAGACCCGTAATGCCGATTATCTGGCACGGGAGGGCGCGGCCTTCCTACTGCCGCAGGCGAGCACGGCTGCTGTCGATCTGGTTGCCCGTCTGACCGAAGTATCGATGCAACCCGAGCGACTCGAAAGCATGGCCGCCAGTGCCCGCCGTCTGGCCAAACCCGATGCGACCCGCACGGTCGTGGATATCTGCCTGGAGGTGGCGCGTGGTTAAGTCCCAGGATGTGATCCAGTCCGAAATCCGCCGCATGCGCCGCATCGGACGCATCCATTTCGTTGGTATCGGCGGAGTTGGCATGTGCGGCATTGCCGAGGTATTGCTGAACCTCGGTTATGAAGTCTCCGGTTCCGACCTCAAGGCTTCACCGGTGACCGCGCGCCTGGAAAGCTTCGGCGCGAAGATTTACGTCGGACATCACGCCGAGAATGCCGCCAGCGCCGACGTGCTGGTGATTTCCAGTGCGGTGAGCAACTCCAATCCGGAGGTGGCGACCGCCCTGGAACGGCGCATTCCGGTAGTGCCGCGGGCGGAAATGCTCGCCGAGCTGATGCGCTACCGGCATGGCATCGCCGTGGCCGGCACCCACGGCAAGACCACCACCACCAGCCTGATCGCCTCGGTGTTCGCCGCTGGTGGACTGGATCCGACCTTCGTCATCGGCGGTCGGTTGAATGCCGCCGGCACCAACGCCCAACTCGGCAGCAGCCGCTATCTGATCGCCGAGGCCGACGAGAGCGATGCCAGTTTCCTGCACCTGCAGCCCCTGGTGGCAGTGGTCACCAACATCGACGCCGACCACATGGACACCTATGAAGGCGACTTCAGCCGGCTGAAGAAGACTTTCGTGGATTTTCTACACAACCTGCCATTCTACGGCCTGGCGGTGCTCTGTGTGGACGACCCGGTGGTGCGCGAAATCCTGCCCCAGGTCGCCCGCCCGACGATCACCTACGGCATCAGCGAGGATGCCGACGTGCGCGCCATCGACATCCGTCAGGCGGGGATGCGCACCCACTTCACCGTGTTGCGCCTGGGGCGCGCACCGCTCGAGGTGTCGGTCAACATGCCGGGGGTGCATAACGTGCTGAATGCTCTGGCCACCATTGCCATCGCCTCCGACGAAGGCATCGACGACGCGGCCATCGCCCAGGGGCTGTCGGGCTTCCAGGGTGTCGGTCGACGTTTCCAGGTGTATGGCGAACTGCAAGTCGAAGGCGGCAGCGTGATGTTGGTCGACGACTATGGTCACCACCCGCGTGAGGTCGCCGCGGTGATCAGGGCGGTCCGCGGCGGCTGGCCGGAGCGCCGGCTGGTGATGGTCTACCAGCCGCATCGCTTCACCCGTACCCGTGACCTGTATGAGGATTTCGTCCAAGTGCTGGCCGATGCCAATGTGCTGCTGCTGATGGAGGTCTACCCGGCCGGCGAAGAGCCGATTCCCGGCGCCGACAGCCGTAGCCTGTGCCGCAGCATCCGTCAGCGCGGTCAACTGGATCCGATCCATGTCGAGCGTGGTGCGGATATCGCGCCGCTGCTCAAGCCGCTGCTGCGCCCCGGTGACATTCTGCTCTGCCAAGGTGCCGGCGACATCGGCGGCCTGGCTCCGCAACTGCTTCAGAATCTGTTGTTCGGCGGGCGGCCCGAGGCGGCTGTCCAGAGGGAAATGTCATGACTCATGCCCTGCAATCCACGCTTGCCCCGCAAGCCTTCGGCCGTGTCGCTGTGCTGTTCGGCGGCAAGAGCGCCGAGCGCGCGGTTTCCCTGAAGTCCGGCCAGGCCGTGCTGGAAGCGCTGCAGAGCGCCGGCGTGGATGCCTTCGGCATCGACGTCGGCGATGATCTGCTCGAGCGAGTGAGCCGCGAGCAGATCGACCGCGCGTTCATCGTTCTGCATGGCCGCGGTGGCGAGGATGGCAGTATGCAGGGCCTGCTCGAATGCGCCGGCATTCCCTACACCGGCAGTGGCGTCTTGGCTTCCGCCCTGGCGATGGACAAGCTGCGCACCAAGCAGGTCTGGCAGAGCCTGGGTCTGCCGACGCCGCGCCACTCGGTGCTGGCCAGCGAGCCCGATTGTCATGCCGCCGCACAAGCCCTCGGCTTTCCGCTGATCGTTAAGCCGGCCCACGAAGGCTCCAGCATCGGCATGGCCAAGGTAAACGGCGTCGACGAACTGATCGCCGCCTGGCAGGCCGCCCGTTCCTACGATCCCCAAGTGCTGGTCGAGCAGTGGATCCAGGGGCCGGAGTTTACCGTCGCCCTGCTGCGTGGTCAGGTGCTGCCGCCGATCGGTCTGGGTACCCCCCACAGCTTTTACGACTACGATGCCAAGTACCTGGCTTCGGACACCCTGTATCAGATTCCCTGTGGGCTCGATTCCGCTAGGGAAGAGGAGCTGAAGGGCCTGTGTGCACGTGCCTGCGAGGCAGTGGGCGTACAGGGTTGGGGGCGCGTTGACGTGATGCAGGACGCCGAAGGTCGCTTCTGGCTGCTGGAGGTCAACACGGTACCGGGCATGACCGACCATAGTCTGGTGCCGATGGCCGCACGCGCCGCCGGACTGGATTTTCAGCAGCTGGTGCTGGCGATCCTG
Source organism: Azotobacter armeniacus (assembly GCF_054779355.1). Classification (NCBI taxonomy): domain Bacteria; kingdom Pseudomonadati; phylum Pseudomonadota; class Gammaproteobacteria; order Pseudomonadales; family Pseudomonadaceae; genus Azotobacter; species Azotobacter armeniacus. The sequence continues at coordinate 5,086 of NZ_BAAGYK010000003.1, read as the reverse complement.
GCCGACAGCGTCGAGGCAAGGGGGTAAGGCATGTACGCCGCCATGCTTCGTCATCGACAACCGGGGTTGGGGCGTGCTCCGGCGCGCCGGGGTGCCAGCCGCATGGTGGTCAAGCAGCCCGTGCCGGCACGTCTGTCGAAGCTGGGCATGAGCCTGTTGAGGAAGCTGGGCGGCTTGCTGCTGCTGGCGACCCTCGGGCTGGGCAGCTACTTCCTGGCGCAGCGCCTGCTGCCCTATGCAGACCAGCCGATCGCCGATGTCAAGCTCGAGGGGCATCTGAGCTATGTCAGCGGCCAGGCGGTCTTGGATCGCATCGCGCCCTTCCGCCAGACCAGCTTCTTCAGTGTTGATCTGACCGGCATCCGCAACGAGCTTGAGAACATGTCCTGGATCGCCAAGGCTGAGGTGCGGCGCGTATGGCCGGATCAGTTGGTGGTCCATCTGGAGGAGCAACTGCCGGTGGCGCGCTGGGGCGACGAGGCGCTGCTGAACAACCAGGGCGAGGCCTTCGCACCGAGCGAGGTGTCCCACTATGAGCACCTGCCGCAGCTGGCCGGTCCCCAGCGGGCGCAGGAAAAGGTGATGCAGCAGTACCATGTGCTCAACCAGATGCTAAGGCCCCTGGGGTTTTCCATCGCCCGCTTGGAGCTGCGCGAGCGTGGCAGCTGGTACGTCACCACAGCCCAGGGCACTGAGCTGTTGCTCGGGCGTGATCATCTTCTCGCCAAGATGCGCCGCTTCAGCACCATCTACGAGAAGGCCCTGAAAGAGCAGAACGCGAATATTGCGCGCATCGATCTGCGTTATGCCAACGGCCTCGCCGTGGCATGGCGCGAGCCGGTCGCGCCCACGGCGGTCGAACCCGCCGCTGTGCAGTGAGTTGAGGAGCAGGCAGAAAACATGGCAAGCGCGCAGAGCGGCAAGATGATCGTCGGTCTCGACATCGGTACCTCCAAGGTCGTGGCTCTGGTAGGCGAGGTGGCGGCCGATGGCCAACTGGAAATCGTCGGGATCGGCTCCCATCCCTCGCGAGGGCTGAAGAAGGGCGTGGTGGTGAATATCGAGTCCACCGTGCAGTCCATCCAGCGGGCGGTGGAGGAGGCCCAGCTAATGGCTGGCTGCCAGATCCACTCGGCTTTTGTCGGCTTGGCCGGGAACCATATCCGTAGCCTGAACTCCCACGGCATTGTCGCCATCCGCGATCGCGAGGTCAGCCAGGCCGACCTGGAGCGCGTGCTGGATGCGGCCCAGGCTGTGGCGATTCCCGCGGACCAGCGGGTGCTGCACACCTTGCCGCAGGACTACGTGATCGACAATCAGGAAGGCGTGCGCGAGCCACTGGGCATGTCCGGCGTACGTCTGGAGGCCAAGGTGCATGTGGTGACCTGCGCGGTGAACTCGGCGCAGAACGTCGAGAAGTGCGTGCGTCGCTGCGACCTGGAGGTGGACGACATCATCCTCGAGCAGCTGGCTTCAGCCCAAGCGGTGCTCACCGAGGACGAGAAAGAGTTGGGCGTATGCCTGGTGGACATCGGCGGTGGCACCACCGACATCGCCATCTTTACCGAAGGGGCGATCCGCCATACGGCGGTGATTCCAATCGCCGGCGATCAGGTCACCAACGACATCGCCATGGCGTTGCGCACGCCGACTCAGTACGCCGAGGAAATCAAGATCCGCTATGCCTGTGCCCTGGCCAAGCTGGCCGGCGCCGGTGAAACCATCAATGTCCCCAGCGTCGGCGAGCGCCCCTCGCGGGAGCTTTCCCGCCAGGCCTTGGCCGAGGTGGTCGAGCCCCGCTACGACGAGCTGTTCAGCCTGATTCATGCCGAACTGCAGCGCAGCGGCTACGAGGACTTGATCCCCGCTGGAGTCGTCCTCACCGGAGGCTCGGCGAGGATGGAGGGGGCCGTAGAGCTGGCCGAGGAGATCTTCCACATGCCGGTGCGCCTGGGCGTGCCGCACAGCATCAGGGGAATGGGCGATGTGATCAGCAATCCGATCTATTCCACCGGGGTGGGGCTGCTGCTCTACGGGCTGCAGAAGCAGACCGACGGTATGTCCCCGTCCGGTTCCGGTGGTTACAGCGAAGAAACCAAGACACCTGTCCTGGAGCGACTCAAGCGCTGGTTCCAGGGTAACTTCTGACAACGGCGGTAGGCAGTAAAAAAGAGAAGGAAAGGAGAGGGAATATGTTCGAGCTCGTAGACAACGTTCCGCAAAGTGCAGTTATCAAGGTCATTGGCGTCGGTGGTGGCGGTGGTAACGCCGTGAACCACATGGCAGTTACCAACATTGAGGGCGTCGAGTTCATCTGCGCCAATACCGATGCGCAGGCACTGAAGAACATTACCGCACGGACTGTGCTGCAGCTGGGCTCGGGGGTGACCAAGGGCCTGGGCGCCGGCGCCAACCCCGAAGTCGGCCGTGAAGCTGCCATGGAGGACCGCGAGCGTATCGCCGAGGTGCTGCAGGGCACCGACATGGTGTTCATTACCACCGGCATGGGGGGCGGTACCGGTACCGGTGCGGCGCCGGTCATCGCCGAGGTAGCGAAGGGGATGGGCATTCTTACCGTGGCCGTGGTGACCCGTCCGTTCCCGTTCGAAGGGCGCAAGCGCATGCAGGTTGCCGAGGAGGGCATCCGCCTGTTGGGCGAGCATGTAGATTCGCTGATCACCATTCCCAACGAGAAGCTGCTGACCATCCTTGGCAAGGATGCCAGCCTGCTGTCCGCCTTCGCCAAGGCCGACGACGTGCTGGCCGGCGCAGTCCGTGGCATCTCAGACATCATCAAGCGTCCCGGCATGATCAACGTCGACTTCGCCGACGTGAAGACCGTGATGAGTGAGATGGGTATGGCCATGATGGGTACCGGCTGCGCCAGCGGCCCGAACCGTGCCCGCGAGGCCACCGAGGCGGCGATCCGCAACCCGCTGCTGGAAGATGTCTACCTGCAGGGCGCCCGTGGCATTCTGGTAAATATCACCGCAGGTCCTGATCTGTCCCTGGGCGAGTACTCCGATGTAGGCAACATCATTGAGCAGTTCGCTTCAGAGCAGGCCATGGTGAAGGTAGGTACCGTGATCGATCCGGAGATGCGTGACGAGCTGCATGTGACCGTGGTCGCCACCGGCCTGGGGGCGCGCACCGACAAGCCGATGAAGGTGGTGGACAACACCCTGCAGTCGGCCAGCGCCACTGCTCCTGTCGTACCGCGTGGCGATCAGGCGGTGAACTACAAGGATTATGAACGTCCCACCGTGCAGCGCCAAAGCCATGCCGCCAGCGCCACGGCCGCCAAGCTCAATCCACAGGACGACTTGGACTATTTGGATATCCCGGCCTTCCTGCGCCGCCAGGCTGATTGAGTATATTTATCAGGGGTATTGTGGTGATTGGTGTTCAGCAAAGATCGCTTCTGCTATGATTTATTTTTGCTGTTTGTTGAAAAAGATTCGCAACTGCTAGCGGCCAAACCATGATCAAACAACGTACCCTGAAGAACATTATCCGTGCCACGGGAGTAGGTTTGCATTCGGGGGAAAAGGTTTACCTGACCCTGAAGCCCGCTCCCGTCGACACAGGGATCGTGTTCCGGCGTATCGATCTCGATCCAATGGTGGAGATTCCCGCAAGGGCCGAAAATGTCGGTGAAACCACTATGTCCACCACACTGGTCAAGGGTGAGGTCAAGGTGGATACAGTGGAGCATCTGCTATCGGCCATGGCCGGTCTGGGAATCGATAATGCCTATGTCGAGCTCTCCGCGTCCGAAGTGCCGATCATGGATGGCAGTGCCGGCCCCTTCGTCTTCCTGATCCAGTCGGCGGGTCTGCAGGAGCAGGATGCTCGCAAAAAGTTTATTCGCATCAAGCACGAGGTGGCGGTGCAGGAGAACGACAAGCGTGCCGTCTTCCTGCCGTTCGACGGTTTCAAGGTGAGCTTCGAAATCGACTTCGATCACCCCGTGTTTCGCGGCCGTACCCAGACGGCGAGTGTCGACTTCTCCAGCACCTCGTTTGTCAAGGAAGTCAGTCGTGCGCGGACCTTCGGCTTCATGCGGGATATTGAGTTCCTGCGCTCGCACAATCTGGCACTCGGCGGCAGCGTGGATAACGCCATCGTGGTCGATGAGAATCGTGTGCTGAACGAAGATGGCTTGCGCTACGAGGACGAGTTCGTCAAGCACAAGATCCTTGATGCTATTGGCGACCTCTACCTGTTGGGCAACAGCCTGATCGGCGAATTCCATGGCTACAAGTCAGGGCATGCCCTGAACAACCGCTTGCTGCGCACCCTGCTTGAACAGACGGATGCCTGGGAGGTGGTTACCTTCGAGGATCCTTCGACTGCCCCCATCTCCTACATGCGCCCTGTGGCTGCTGTCTGAGTAAGGCTTTTCCTTTTTCCTTTTCCTTCTAGGCCACCTGCGGGTGGCCTTTCTCTTTCCGGCTACTCGGGCTGGGCATGTCGGGCCAGCCGCTCTAGGGCAGCACGGAGCCTGGGGTCGTCGATGCCCTCGGCGGCAGTCTGGATGCTTTCGGCAGCTGCCGGGGACAGCTTGATCGTGCGGCTGGATGAGCATCCTGCCTGCATGGGGGGCTGTACCTTGAAGAGAATCCTGGTCAGTCCCCTGAAGGCCTCCAGGGTCTGCAGCTGACGTTGCAGGCGGCGTTGCTGGTAGCGCAGCCGGGTGGCCCACTGGGCGTCGGTGACGATCAGCAGCAGGCAGCCCTCGTGCCACGAGGCCACATGGCAATGCCCGCGTGCGGCGGGTTGCAGTTGGCTTTCCAGCAAGCGCTGCAGCTGGGCCAGCTGTTGTGCCTGATTGAACAGTGACTTGAGTGGCTTGGCCTCGCGCAGCAGCGTGGCAGGGGCTCTGGCCGGCAAGGGACGAAAGGTCATGGCGGTTGGCCTGAGGGTGCGGGCGTCCATGGTAGCAGAACCCAACCTCTCCAGAGTTCAGTCCCGGGGCGCTAACCAGGGCAATCGCATGAACGGATGCGCCCGTAGCTTCAAGCGGCTTCAGCCCGAGCAGGTTTGGTGTAGCGTGTCTTCTCTTTGTCGAGAAGGGATACACGAT